>JBJXHH010000084.1:0-20040 GCA_046160675.1 Chitinophagales bacterium | reverse complement strand
AGCATCATCAGCATCATTTCCTTTTACACCCAATAATGCTGATGGGCTGCTCCAGTTAAATCCTGTTTTGCCTCCGTCATCAGGAACAATCAAAGCATAATTATTTGTTGCACCGCTTGCTTTTGCATAAACGCCATAGTTAGTAGTACCGGCACCTGTGCTTGTAGCAACTAATCCATAATTACTAATCCCCGTAGAGCTACAAGTTGCATACATTGCTGCGGCACTGGAAGAAGAACTTGCAGAACCGTAAGCGCCAACATTGGTTACTGTAGGGGTGAGAATTACAAGATCCGGCTTTCTATATCCTAATATGCCTGTTGAGTAAACAGTACCATCACCTGATTCATTGGTGCCATACACACCATAGTCCTCAGTACTAAAGATTGTTGTTTTATTTCTGAAAGTGGCTTTAGCATTGGAGTTTATTGTTCCCAATCCTATTCTTCCACTTTCATCATTTATTGAACCGGTTACTAAGGAAGAGCCGTCCCATTTAGAAACTTTGTTTGTTGTATTGCTTCCCACCTGAGGGTCAGTTTCTGATCCTGCTGATGGTGTTGTAGCAACCCAAGCTGTTCCGTTCCACTGCATTACTTGTCCGCTTGTTGCTCCCATTGAACTTAAGTCTGTGGCAGCAATAGTTGCGTTTAAAATATCAGTTGATGAAACTGTCCCATCAAGAATGTCAGTTGAAGATACCGAACCATCAGCAATTTCAGTTGAACCGACAACTCCACTTGCAATTTGTAAATTGTTATACAATCCTGTTACATCACCAGAGTGGCTTGTTGAAGTAGTAACGTCATCACTTGCATTCACATCACCTGTATTGTCAATCACTGTTCCTGTAATGGAAATTCCTGTTCCGGCAGTGTAAGATGTTCCGCCTGCGGAAGCCGTAGATTGTGTAGTACCATCCATAAATTTAACGGAGTTTACATATACTTCATTCCAGCGCAATGATGAGGAACCAAGATCAAGTGTGTTGTCAGCATTTGGCAATAAGTGCTGATTAATTGATGTTGTGGTGGCGAGGTTTGATAGGGATGTGTTTGCTCCTTTTGTCGAAACAGCCGTCCAGGCGGTTCCGCTGTAATAGTAAAATCCCGGTGTGGAATTGGTTTGATAAATAAGTAACCCTGTAGCCGGGGTTACAATAGCATCCCTTTGTGTTTTTGTCATTCTTGGAGCCAACATACCCTGAGTGGTTGATGTCATATCAAGAATGGAGGAAGCTGCCGGCGCCAAAGTACCAATGCCTGCACTTCCTGTGGTTGGGAATGTGTTCGTTTGTGCTATTATTTTTCCGCCGAAAAATATTGCCGTTAGTAATAAAAATGTAATTTGCTTTTTCATAACATTTTGTTTTAAGTAAATGAATTTGTTTTATGAAAAGCAAAAGTATTTTGATAATGTAGGAAGGGAAATACCGAGAATGGGGGAGAAAATCAAAGCGGGATGCGAACAGAAATATTGGTGCCGGCACCGGGTTTTGATTCAATTTGAATACTCCCCTTGAGTTCTGTTGTACGCACTTTCATATTATCCAACCCATTGCCCGGCTGAATAACATTGCTGTCAAAGCCTTTCCCGTCATCTTGAATTGTGAGTTGAATATGGTGATTTGCATGAATAATTTCGGCTGTTATTTTTTTTGCGTTAGCATATTTCACTGCATTATTCACAGCTTCTTTAAAAATAAGCAAAAGGTCTTTGCGCTGTTGCATATTTAGCTTTAATATCTCCTTTATATCTTTTTTAAACTCAAACCTGATCCCTTTTGGCGAACACATTTCGAACAAAAATTTTTCCATTCTCTCCAGGATATTCTCCAGTTGATCATGTTTCGGGTTTATCATCCAGATGATGTCATGCATTTTTTCTGCAGTTTCTTTTGCGTTGGAGTTTATTTTTTTAAGAATTTCATCTAACTGGCCTTTGTTTTCATTTTGCAGGGAGGCAATTTCACTCAGCATTTTAATTGAACTCAAAGAACTTCCAACTTCATCATGTAGGTCAAGGGCAATATTATTTCGCATTTGTAATTGTTTCACCTGCTGTTTTATCCGGTTGCGATTCCAGATCAAAAATCCCATGAGTATTAAAAGGCCTATAACTGCAATGGCAATATTTCTGAAAATGATCTGCCTCTCTTTTTCCTTATCGCCCAGTGCATTTTCTATTTGCAATAATTTTATCTGTTGTTCTTTTTGCGTTGTTTCAAATTCTTCTTTCAACCTCAGCACTTCAGCTCTTTGCGATTCAATATTCAAACTGTCTTTTAATGCATTAAATTTTTTATAAAATGCCAATGCTAAGTCTGATCTATTTTCATCATCATATATTTCGTATTTAAGTTCATACACATCCATCAGGTAATAATGTGCCTCACTTTCTTTCAGGAGCGCTATGGCGGAATCAGCATACTCATGCGCTTGTGTGTGTTGGCCAGCAGAATTTAATACTGTAGAAATATTAAAAAATTCAATGCCCACATCAGTACCTGAATTTATTCGGTTGAAAATCTCTTTTGCAATTCTATAATGCCTGATTGCTTCTTTCCTGTTTCCCTGTTTGGCATAATCATCACCAAGGTTTTCATAACTAACAGCTTTGTTATATTCATCGCCCCCTTCTTCATAAAGTTGTACAGCTTTGTTGTGATTTTCTATTGCCTTGTCGAGTTCGCCTCTAATTTGTAATAAATTTCCATAGCCGCCATAACAGTTTCCCAGAAGTGATTTTGCGTTATGAATGCCAAAATCTTTTATGTTATTGTATATATCAATAGCATCCAGGATATATTCTTCAGCAGGTGCAAAATCACCCAAGTCACGATATATATTTGCAATGGAAAGATATACAGCGCCTAAGGCAAGCGAATCGTTTCCTTCTTTCAGCAATGCAACAGCTTTCAGTTCAGCATCAAGTGCACCACTGTTGTTCTTCATTGTTCGATAAGTAAGGCCAATATTGTGATACAACCTCGCTTTATCAGATACATTGTCGTCGTCAATGTATTCAAATTGTTTATTGTGATAGTCAAGTGATAGTTGAAAATTCCCTTTTATCTGGTATGCAAGCCCCATCACATTATATGCTCCGTATATCTGTGTTTTTTCCTGAATTTTTTGTGCAATTTCTAAAGCTTTTTTCGCATAAAAGATCGCAGAATCGGGCTTGCTGAAGTAAAATTGAAATGCATAATCATTATAGGCATAAGCCAATACCTTTTCATCTTTCGATGTTGCGAGGATGTTTTTTAAGGAGTCAATATTGGCTTGTGAAAACGATTTTATTGTCGTCAGTACAGCAACAATAAAAAAACAAGCGTATTTTTTATCCAAATTCATTAGTATAGTTTGACGAACTCAAACAATCCTATCCTTTAAGGCCTTGGCAACAGCCTCTGTGTTTGAGTTTACATGCAACTTAGTGTAAATATTTTTCATGTGGGTTTTCACTGTTTCCGTAGAAATTTTCATCTCTTCAGCTATCATTTTGTAGCTTCTGCCATGTACTAAATGCTGCAATATTTCTTTCTCTTTTTCAGTGAGGTTATAATTTTCTTTTGAAGGTGAAGAAATATTATTTTTGAAAAGGTCAAACACTTTTCTTGCTATCGAAGGCGACATGGGCGAACCACCCCCATACACATTTTGTATTGCTTCAATGTAACCGGAAGGGGTTGTGGTTTTTAAAATATATCCTGATGCACCGCTACAGATGGCATCAAAAATATATTCATCATCATCAAACATCGTTTGCATCAGTACCTGAACAGAAGGATAATTTTCTTTTATCTTTTTCACTGCCTCAATTCCATTCATGCCGGGCATTTCAATATCCATCAGCACCACATCGGGAGTATTTTGTTTTAACTGGAACAGCAGATCCCTACAATCGGGATAAGCGCCGATGCAATCGTATCCGGGTGTACCGCCGATGAGAATCTGTAAACTCTCCCGCAGGTGTTTGTTATCTTCAAAAATTGAGACTCTGATGGCCATTAGTTTTTTGCAAATATGAGCTTCTATAAAAAATAATACAATACCGAATTCGGGTGATGGTTTATAAAGGTACTGAAACCACGATGTGAGTGCCTTTATTTTCTTCCGAATACAATGAAAACGCTCCTTTCAATTCTTCTGCACGAATGCGCATGCTATCTAAACCGTTACCGGGGCTGATCAGGTTTTTATCAAACCCTTTTCCGTTGTCTGTTATTTGTAAAATGATACCCTGCTGATCAAGTAAAATTTCTGTTGTTATTTTATTTGCACCCGAATATTTTACTGCATTGTTTACTGCCTCTTTATAAATAAGCAAAATGTTCTTTCGCTTATGCATATCCAATTTTATCCCGGATATGGTATTGTTGAATTCATGTTTTATGTTCATAGGTTCACACATTTCCTGCAGAAATTTCTGCATGCGTTGCAACATATTTTCAGTATTATCATTTTTAGGATTGATCATCCAGATAATGTCTTGCATTTTCTCCGCTGAATCTTTTGCATTATTTGATATTTTTTCAAGAATATCTTTATTCCCGTTTTGCATAACGGCAATCTCACTCAGCATTTTAATTGAACTCAAAGAACTTCCTACTTCGTCATGCAGGTCTAATGCAATTTCATTGCGTAATTGCAATTCCTTTACCTGCTGTTTTATTCGGGTTCTGTTCAGAAATAAAAAAATACTCAGGAGAGAAAGTACACTCAAACCAAGTGCTGCAAAAAGTACAACCCGTTGCCGCTGAGTTTTTTGCTGCAGAAGCAGGTTTTCTGCATCCTGCAACGCTATTTCTTTATCTTTCTGCGCTGTTTCATATTGTGTTTGCAGTTCAATGAGTTTTTCATTTTCTTCACGGGTATCTATAGTATCTTCTGCAGCATAATACATTTGCAGGTATTTGTAAGCACTTTTGAAATTCCCATAATTAAAATAAAGATCAGAAAGTGTTAGGCTCAAATTAGAAACTTGTTTATAGAAAGCATATTTGTTAGCTGTGTCAATAGCCGGTAGCAAGATCTGAATTGCTTCTTCATATTTGTTTTGAGCCGCATATACCTCTGCAAGTTTATTTTGATTCAGAAGTTCGTTGTCTTTATTGCCGTATGATTTAGCTAAAGGAAGCGCTTTTAGCAGCGCTGCTTCGGCTTTATCATATTTCTTTAACTCAAAGAAAGCTGAACCGTCATTATGATAAGCTATCAAAAGGCGTTCAATATCCTGTATCTCTTCAAATATTTTTATTGCCTTTGCATTGATCATGATTGCTGAATCTAATTCATTCAAATTTTTGTAACAATTCGCAATATTCATGTAACATGTGCCTATCATATTCTTAGTATTCGTCTCAATAAAAAGCGGGAGACTTTTTCTGTATTCATCAATTGCTCTTTTCCAGCTTTCCTGATAGTAAGAAATATTTCCCATTGTCATGTATACTCTCGCAAGCCTGTCGGGGTTTTTTGCCTTCTCGGCATAAGGTTGAGCAAGTAGTGCGGTTTTCATTGCTTCTTCCAGTCTTGACATTTCTATATATGCAGCGGCCCTGTTTATATACACTAAAGCTATTCTGTTTGCATCACCTACTTTTAAAGCGTATACAAGTGCAGAGTCGTTTACTATTAAAGCAGAATCATATTTTGCCAAACTACCATAGGTATTTCCGAGATTTAAATAACAGCCGGCAACTCCTTTATCCCAGTGAATTTTTTTCCCTAGTTCTGTCCCTTTAAACCCATAATATAATGATTGTGCCGGATCTGAACTTGCCAGTGTTCCACAGAGCGATCTATATGCAATCACTTTATTTGTATCATTGGGAGCATTCGCAACAATGTTCTTAAGTGAATCAATATTTACCTGTTGAGGAAACACGGAAACTGAAAAAAGAAAGCAGAGAGAGAATAAAATTGTCTTCATATCATCCGTTTATAAATTCCAATTAATTTCTTCAATATGATTTTTTCTCAGATAGATATTTGTTTTACTGAAATGTTTACATCCGAAAAAACCCCTGTCTGCGCTAAATGGTGAAGGATGCGGGGCTTTTAAAATTAGATGTTTGCTACTGTCAATCAAAAAAGCTTTCTGCTGCGCAAAACTTCCCCAGAGAATAAACACAAGTTTTTCTCTTTTATCACTCAAAACCTGGATAGTTGCATCTGTAAAATGCTGCCAGCCAATTTCTTTATGGCTTGCAGGCTTGTCTTTTTCAACTGAAAGCATAGCGTTTAATAAAAACACTCCCTGTTTTGCCCAACTTTCTAAAAAACCATGAGTTGGAATTTCAAATCCGATAATATCTGTTTTTAGTTCCTTGTAAATATTCACTAAAGAAGGTGGTGGTTTTATTCCATGTTGCACACTGAAACATAAACCGTGCGCTTGCCCAGCGCCATGATAAGGGTCTTGCCCAAGAATGACAACCTTTACTTTTTCAAAAGGGGTAAGGTTATAAGCATTAAATATTAGCCCTCCGGGTGGATAAATTATTTTTCCTTTTTCCTTCTCTGATTTTAAAAAATATTTGATAGTTTGAAAATACGCTTTTGAAAATTCTTCTTTCAAAATTTCTTTCCAGCTTTCTTCTATCTGAACTGAGCCCGCTTCAAGTGGCATGAGGGTTATTTGAGTACAAGTTTAGGTACAATTTATAAAGCATCAAAAACAATGAGTAAAATCATTTGAATCATAGGAAAAAAATCACAACTTTAATCTCAAAATAATACTCAATGGGGGAGCAGGTACATTCAGCAGGCAAATCTTTACGGAAACGCCAGGAGTTCATTAGCATATTATTAAAAGATATTGAGGCCCTGGAATACATGATACACAATAACATGTTTGAAGTGAATCCTGAACGTATAGGTGCAGAACAAGAAATTTGTATTGTGAATCAGGATTGGACACCCGCTGACAATTCACTGCAAATCCTGGAAGACATTAACCACCCATCGTTTACAACAGAACTTGCTGTATATAATCTGGAAATTAATGCTGATCCGCATGAATTGAAATCCGGTTGCCTCAATGCCCTTGAACAAGAACTCCTTGAAAAATTTCTCCTCGCAAAAACAGCCGCAAAAAAAAATGGTTCTGAACTATTACTTGCAGGTATCCTTCCTTCAATTTCAAAAAATGAACTTACATTAAAACATCTCACACCGCTTGAACGATACCATGACCTCAGCAAAAAGCTAAGGGATATGAGGGGTGATAGTTTTGATTTATACTTAAAAGGTGTGGATGAACTTCACATCCGGCATGACTCAATCATGTTTGAAGCTTGCAACACAAGTTTTCAATCACATTTGCAGGTTGACCCGAAACAATTTGTTCCACTCTATAACTGGTGCCTCGCTATTTCAGCTCCTGTTCTTGCAGCCTGTACAAATTCGCCCCTGCTTCTGGGTAAAGAATTGTGGAGTGAAATACGCATCGCACTTTTCCAGCAAAGTATAGATACAAGACATAGTATTGATGATGTTAGGGAAAAACGCCCCAGGGTAAGTTTTGCAAGTAATTGGCTCTTTAAATCTATTACCGAAATTTATAAAGAAGATGTTGCTCATTTTGAAGTATTGTTAACCGCTGATGATACTGAAGATGCGATGCAGATGGTACTGCAAAATAAAATCCCCTCACTCAGAGCATTGAGGCTTCATAACGGAACAGTCTATCGTTGGAACCGCCCCTGTTATGGAGTTGCTAACAATAAGCCTCACATGCGTATTGAATGCCGGTACATTCCTGCAGGCCCGACTATAAAAGATGAGGTTGCGAATCTCGCTTTTTGGGTAGGATTAATGAAAGCATTGCCAACCGAAGCAAAACAAATCTGGAATCATTTTGATTTTAAAGATGTGAAAAGCAATTTCTTTAAAGTTGCAAGAAGCGGAATTGAAACAGTATTAGTATGGAAAGGAAAGGAAATTTCTGCAAAACATCTGATACAAAAAGAATTACTTCCGCTTGCTTTTTCAGGTTTAAAACGCTGCGGCTTACAGGAGGATGAAATTTACAGCTACCTGAGTGTGATAGAAAAACGCATGCATACCCATACCGGTAGCCAATGGCAGGTAAAAAATTTTCGCTCCCTGCGAAAAAGTATGAACCAAAGCGATGCGCTGATTTCGTTAACCCAGGCGATGCACCAGAAACAAAAGGAAAATATCCCTGTTTGTGAGTGGGAGATGATTGATACTGAAAAGGCGATAAAAGAACGCCACAAAAACATGAGATATATGCACCAACTTATGACATCAGACCTGCTTACAGTTTTTCCTGACGACCCCCTTTCATTAGCTCATAAAATGATGCAATGGTTTGATGTGAATCATATTTTGGTAGAAAATAAAAAAGGGAAACTCACAGGGGTTATCACATCAGGACATATTCATGAAACCATTGCTATAAAAACAGATCTTGACAGAACCGCAGTGAAAGAAGTGATGAAAAAAGAACTGATGATTACAGAACCTGAAGCCGAAATTGAAAGCTGCCTTCACCTGATGCAATCTATCATGATTTCCAGCATGCCCGTAGTACAAAATGGAAAACTTATAGGCATAGTAACAAAAAATGATATGCTGCGTTGGATGGCAATGCAAGAGTAAATACATCGAATCTGATAAGTTAAAAGTTGTTAGAAGCCCTGCAAACACTCAACTTATAACTTAAATTTGCCCTCTTATTATCCGGAAATTCTAAAAAAAATACAAATGATGAAGAACGTATTATATCTCTTAACTGCATGCATTATAATAATTCAATCCTGCAAAACAAAGGGCGAAACATCTGAGGAAGAAGTGAAAGGACCTGGAAAGGTTTCTTATCCTCTTACTAAAACAATTGACCAAAAAGATGTGTATTTTGGTGATACAATCAATGACGGGTACCGATGGCTCGAGAATGAGGGAGACACTGCAGTTAGAAACTGGATTGCTGCACAAAATAATGTTACATTCGGTTACCTTGATCAAATTCCTTATCGGAATCAACTCAAGCAAAGGCTCACTGAATTGGCGAATTACCCGAAAATGACAACGCCTTACAGGGCAGGTACATATTATTTCTATGCAAAAAATGACGGGTTACAAAATCAATATGTAACCTATTACAAAAAAGGACTGAACGGTGAAGAAAAAGTTTTTTATGACCCCAATACATTAAGTTCTGATGGAACAGTAACGTTGAATATAGCAGGATTTAGTAATGACAGAAAATACGTTGCAATAAACCAAAGTAAAGCCGGAAGCGACTGGAATGAAATGCATGTTCGGGAAGTTGCAAACAACTCTCAGCTTGCTGATAAAATTGAATGGACAAAATTCAGTGGCGCAGCTTGGGTTAGTGATGGTTTTTATTATGCAGCATTTGATAAACCCGCTGAAGGGAAAACATATACTGCCGAAAGTGAACACCAAAAAATATTTTACCACAAACTTGGCACAGCACAAACTGAAGATAAACTTATTTATAAAGACAAGAATCCCAACATATATGTAGGCGCACAAACTACGGAAGATGAAAAATTCCTATTCATTTACCTTAGCGCCGGCACTAGCGGCACAGGTATACTTTGGAAATATCAGAATGAAGCAGGTGATTTCAAAACCCTGTTTGGTGGATTTGATTGGGAATATTCTGTGTTAGATAATGAAGGAGATAAACTGATTGTGCAAACAAATTACAATGCACCAAACTATAAGATCGTTTTAGTTGATCCGAACAATCCTTCTTTTGAAAACTGGCAAGATATAGTGCCGGAACAAAAAGAAATTTTGAACAATGTAAACCTTGCCGGAGGAAAAATATTTGCATCTTATTTAAAAGATGTTACTGCTAAGGTTTACCAATATGATCGTTCAGGGAAAATGGAGCGGGAAATTAATTTACCCGGGCTCGGCACTGTGAATGGATTTAACGGTGAGAAAGATGATACTGAAATTTTTTATGCGTTTACATCTTTTACCTCGCCTTCAGATATTTATAAATACAATATCGCATCAGGCAAATCAGAAATTTATAAAAAGAGTGAAGTAAAGTTTGATTCAGACAAGTTTGAAAGCAAACAAGTTTTTTATCCAAGTAAAGACGGAACAAAAATCCCCATGTTCTTAGTGTACAAGAAAGGGATCAAACTAGATGGCAGTAATCCCTGCCTGTTGTATGGCTATGGTGGTTTTAATATACCAATCACTCCTTCATTCAGCACAGGAAGAATTGCTTTGCTTGAACAGGGATATATTTATGCAGTAGCTAACATCAGGGGTGGAAGTGAATACGGGGAAGATTGGCACAAGGCAGGTATGCTGGAGAAAAAACAAAATGTGTTTGATGATTTTATTGCAGCATCAGAATTTCTCATTTCAGAAAAATATACATCCAGCGATAAACTTGCAATTCAGGGAAGAAGTAACGGAGGATTATTGGTTGGTGCATGTATGACACAGCGCCCTGACCTTTATGCTGTTGCATTACCGGGCGTTGGTGTGTTGGATATGATGCGCTATCATAAATTTACCGTGGGTTGGGGATGGGCCGTTGAGTATGGCAGCAGTGATAATGCTGAACAATACGCTTATCTGAAAAAATATTCACCTCTACATAATTTAAAACCGGGTTCAAAATATCCCGCAACTTTTATCACAACAGCCGATCATGACGATAGAGTGGTTCCTGCACATTCTTTCAAATATGCTTCAGCTTTGCAGGCAGCACAAGCCGGCGATGCGCCTTGTTTGATTCGCATCGATGTGCAAGCTGGCCATGGAGCTGGTAAACCCCTCACAAAAATTATTGACGAAGATGCTGACTGGATGAGCTTCATGATGTGGAACAGTGGCATAAAACATCTCACTTTGAATAGCCAACCTTAACGCAATTTACTTGAAATACTCTCAAGGGGGCTGGAAATAACCAGCCCCTTTCTTTTTCATTTATATTCACAAATTTAATTTAGGGCAGTAATTGTTTTTTCAAAATTGTTATTACATTTATATCACAAAACCTAATACTTATGTTGAACCTTAATTTGTCACCTTGCAATCCCTGTATTTATAAACCCCCAACTTTCCTTTTCCGGAAAACCATAACACACTTTCAATAAGTTTTATTGTACACAGTAAATGCCATGTATGAAAAACTACTTGCATTTTACCCCGCTTGTGAAAACGAACACATCAAACCATAGTAGGTTTATTGTTTTAAGTATTTTAATTTTCTTTCTGAACAATTACCAGGCCACCGCCCAAATTGTTGCAACAACGAGTGGTTATACTGCAACAGATCTTGCAGAGGCAATTGCCGGAACGGGTATTGATATAAGCGGTGCATTACTTACCTGCCATAACTCGGGACGAGGAATGTTTGAATGCATGGATTGTAATATTGGTATAGACAGCGGGGTAGTGCTTACTTCGGGCAAAGCTATTTTTGTTGAAGGTGCCAATAATACAGGTTCAAAAGGTTTCATAACCAGTTTTGCGGGTGATACTGATCTTGATGCATTACCCGGCATAAGCACAACTCAGGATGCTTGTGTGCTCGAATTTGATCTTGTTCCTATTTCCGATACCATTACATTTGAGTATGTGTTCGGCAGTGAAGAATACCTTGAGTTTGTAGCAAGTACTTTTAATGATGTCTTTGCATTTTTTATTTCAGGACCTGGAATAATAGGCACACAGAACATTGCGTTGATACCTGGCACCACAACACCCGTGAGTATAAATAAAGTAAACAACGTTTTGAATTCAAGTTATTACAATGATAATGGAACCGGCACAACCTTGCCTTACAGTGGTGATGATTACTACATCCAGTATGATGGGTTCACAGATGTGTTCCGGGCTGTGAGTGCTGTCACTCCTTGCGAAACTTATCACTTAAAACTGGCAATTGGAGATGTGGGAGATGGTAGTTATGATTCAGGTGTATTCATAAAAGCCAACAGCCTGAATGCAAACCTGGATTTTACTGTTGACGGTATTTCATTTTCTTCAGGCGACACAGTATATGTTACAGCCGGTGTACCTGTTGACCTAACTGCAATAGCACCTGCAGGTTATACCTATACCTGGAGTCCTCCTACAGGGTTAACCACTACCAGCGGCAGTACAACTACTGCCACAGTATTTACTCTTACTACTTATACTGTAACAGCAAGTGATTGCGGTACTTTTACCGGAACAATTACATTAATACCTGATATTATATTGCCTGTTGAACTGGATGTTTTTCAAGCTGTGTGTGCGGAGGAAAACGTTCAAATCAGTTGGGTAACACTGAATGAATCAAACCTAAAAGAGTTTTTGCTCAACAAAAGTTATGATGGAGATCTATTTCAAACCATAGCAACAATTCCTGCTGCAGGTTTCAGTAATGATGTATTACATTATTCATGGGTTGATGAAAATAATTTCTCTCAATCCGCTTACTACCAGTTACAGCAGGTTGATAATGGCGATGTTCAAGCAACTTATTCAGAAAAAATTTATGCTGATTGTGGGATTTACAGCAGCTTCAACTTTCAGTTTTTAAGTGTTCTTGACCAAATATTAAATGTCAAGGTTTCAGCCCCTATAACGGGTATTTATAAAATACAATTGTATGATATTACTGGCAGAATGGTTTTTCTGCAAACAATGGAATTCACTAAAGGATTAAATGCTTTCGAAGTCCACTTGCATGATTACCCAACTGAGCAATTCTATCTTATAACCATAAGTAATGATCTGTTGTCAAAACTCATAGCTACACCCCTGGTAAGCCTGAATTAAATGATTTTCGGCGAAAGGCACTTTGTCACAACATTGTAAAAACCGCCTCAGATTTTTTTTTTAAAATGGGAAAAAGTAGTTACCTTTCATATTCTAAACTTAAAGCATATGAAAATCAGAAATTTACTCCTCATTCCCTTGATACTTTTTGCTTCAACAGCAGCATTTTCTCAGATAGTGGGAGATGACGCCTTCCTCCAATCAGAACATCTTGAAGTAGGTATAAACAAAGGCGGTGTATATGTTTCTCAGGGCGCAGCGCCTGAAGCTTACCACAACACAGACTATGTTGTATATACTCCTATTATTGATTCTGCAACAATCGACACTGTTACCTACACCTATCCCTACGATTGGTATAGTTATTACGACAGTTGTGCATGCTGGGTAATTGACAGTACCACAATTGAAAGTTATACGTATGTTACCTGGTCTTACCTCATTGATTCTTCTACCATTGACACAATTACTTACACTTATTCTTACGATTGGTACAGTTATTATGACAGTTGTGCATGCTGGGTAATTGACAGTACTACTATTGAAAGTTATACGTATGTTTATTGGGAATATTTCTACACATATGATACAATTGAAACCGCATTAGGGATCACTTTCGATTCAGACATGGATGGATGGGATATAGGTGATCCTACAGAATATTGGGGGGATGTTACACTACCTGGCTCACCTGAAGAAGGTTTTGGAATTGAAATAGATGGCAACTCTTATTACAATGCATCACAATATTTATATCCGAATGACATCCCGGGAAGTATGACAAGTTGGGATGACAGCGGAGACACTACCCGAGCAGTTTGGGAAGGTGATATTGCCGGTGTGCATGTGAAACAGGAAACCCTGGTACCTGATGGAAAATTATATTTCTATACTAAAGTTACACTCACTAACACCGGAACATCAGATCTTACAGATGTGTTTTATTTACGAAACTTCGATCCCGACCAGGAACAACCATGGAGTTGGGACTTTGTAACAGATAATATTGTACATTATAATTTCCCGGTTGACACTCAGGCTCTAGTATCTGCCGAGGGGAACACAATGGGAGGAAACTTCGCTATGTACGGGTCAAGAGATAGCAGATCAAGAGTGTCTCATGGTGCATTTTTCACATCAGATGCAAATCCAGTTTCCGATGCCTGGTATGGAATTACACCTTTCTCATCTGAGGGTGAACTTGAAGGGGATATTGCATTACAGATTTCTTATAAAATAGATGTATTAACTGCTGGATCAAGTGAAACATTTACACTTGCTTATATCTTCAGTAATGATGAAGCGATAATTGATGAAGCCCTTGCTGGAACGAAAGTGGTAGTTCCTGCTATTGAAGAATGTGTAGCGGCTACGGATATAAACGCCGATGAAATAACAGAAACTACTGCATCTGTAGAATGGGTGGCAGGTTCTCCCGGAATAGAATATTTTGTTGAGTGGAGGGCTATTGGAACACCTGACTGGTTGGGAGCAATAACAACTGATATGAATTACCTGCTAAGCGGACTCATGCCTTGTACCTATTATAATTTCAGGGTTACAACTCTTTGCGGTGATGAAACCCCTTCCCCAATGGGGTCTTTTAAGACTGAATGCGTAACTTCAGTTGAAGATGCAACAGGAATATCAGCACAGGTATACCCGAATCCTTCAAACGGTGATTTCATGATCAGCCTTACATTACCTTCAGTTGCAGATGCAACAATAACTATTGCTGATGCACTTGGCAGATTGATTTATGAAAACAAGGTAACAGGAATTACTACATATTCAGGGAATATTTCACTAGGCGATATCGCTTCAGGAATTTATACTTTGAAAGTAGTGAGTGGAGAAAATACCTCCTCAGTAAACCTTGTGATTGAATAAATAAACTCTTAGAAACTAAAAAAGCGGGTACAATCAGTATCCGCTTTTTTTTGTGATCCGGACAGGATTCAAACCTGTGACCCACAGCTTAGAAGGCTGTTGCTCTATTCAACTGAGCTACCGGACCAATGGAATTTCAAATAAACTAAGAATCTGCAAAGTTAAAAAAAATCAGGCGAGGTGATAAACTTTTTCCAGTCCTGTAATGATGTTTCGCAGCGTATCCTCTTTCCCGTAAACACTCGGAACAAAATGTTTACCAATAAGTTGTTCATATAAGTCAATATAACGGTTGCTTATCTGTTGTATAAACCCATCAGGCATATCAGGCACCTGCTGATTCTCTTTCCCCATGAAATCATGCTCTATCAGCCATTCCCGCACAAATTCTTTCGACAACTGCTTTTGCACCTCCCTTCTTTCTTGACGTTCTGCATACCCATCTGTGTAAAAATATCTTGATGAATCAGGAGTATGTATTTCATCCATCAAATAAATTTCATCATTATATTTCCCGAATTCATATTTTGTATCCACAAGTATCAAACCTCTTTCTTTAGCCATTCCTGTTCCTCGATCAAACAATTTTCTTGTGTAAGATTCCATCCTGTTATAATCATCCGCCTGAACAATTCCCCGGGCGATTATTTCTTCTTTACTAATGTCTTCATCATGCCCCGCAGCTGCTTTAGTAGTCGGAGTAATGATGGGTTCAGGAAATTTATCATTTTCCCGCAAGTCTTCAGGCATTTTAACGCCGCACAAAATCCTTTTTCCGTTTTTGTATTCCCGCCAGGCATGCCCGCTCAAATAACCTCTTATTACCATTTCTACTTTCTGTGGCTCACATCGCAATCCTATACTTACTCTCGGGTCAGGAACATGTATAAGCCAGTTAGGGGCTATGTCTTTAGTTGCAAGTAAAAAATACGCAGCAACCTGATTCAAGACTTGTCCTTTGTAGGGAATGGGTTTGGGGAGAATGACATCAAACGCAGATATCCTGTCGCTTGCAACCATCACCAATAGTTGATCATGTATTGTGTAAACATCCCGCACTTTGCCATGATATACATGTGTTTGCCCTGGTAAATTGTAAGCAGTTCCTTTGTTTGCCATTCAGCAAAAATAGCAGAGATATTACTTTAAGAGGTATGCTGTCAGATAATTTTCAAAAGAAGTTATTAATACATTTTTCCCATCCCCTCTAAGGTCATCAATTTTAAAGGGCCCATCTCCCTGCAATGGAAATCCTTTAAATATATTCCCGAAACCGTCAAAAAGATAAATATTTTTTTCAGGCGTTGAAAAAAGCCCCGTATAATTTTTTTCTCCTACAGTGCAAAGTTGTATTTTATAGGTAGTTCCGAGAGGTATTGTTGTCGAATACAGCGTTTCACCATTAAGAGTTTTTGCGGTAATACTTCGAGGAGTAATAAAAACAACATCTGCTATGGAATCATTATTCATGTCATTGATCTTTCCGTCCAAAAAATTTTCGTCTAAAGAGAATGTTATAATTTTTCCGTCTGACAACCTGAACTGTATGAGATTGCCTTTTGAATCAACCGTAACGAATGAGGTAGGATTCTTTTTCTTGTCCTGCTGGAATGCATCTAATACAGAAGCTGTAAGTTGTTGTGAATCTCTTCTTGTTTCCCCTGCACCGCTTTTTATCACCATTTTTAGGTTTTTGTTTACAAACACAAAAAAATCTTCCTGCACTGAGGATGCATAACTAAGTTTTGTAGTAACTACCTCCTTGTTTTGCAGTGGATTCCAACCCGGTAAAGGCTTTCCTTCCTTATCAAATCCGTACACATTTCCGTTTTCGCAAGCAATAAAAAAGAGATACGAGCTTCCAGTCGAATTATAAAATACGGAAAGTTCATTTACTGCCGGAGAGGTAAAATCAATTTGAAATCCTTCTGCAATCTCCCCATTCAAGTCTAGCATTTGAATATTATCCCGGGTAGCCAATAAGAGTTGTGTTTTATTATTTCCATAAAAATCAACAGGAAAAACAGCGCCTTGAATTTTAGAAAGCATTTGTTTTTTCCATGTTATTGTTCCATCAGTGCTCACCAAGTATATTTGATGAAGTGTATCTTGTATAACGATATTTTTTTCTTTTGTCAGGTGATTAAAAACAACAATTGGTTCTGTAGCGAGAGGCGCATCCAGAAGAGTCTTCCATACCGGTGTTATCGGGTTATCTTTCAGCGAACTTATTTTTACAGATGCATTGAAAGTAAACAAATCACCCTTTTTACTGAATCCTAAAGTTATAGGGCTGAATTTTTCAAACAAATCCCCGGATTTTCTAACCCGCTTGTCTCCTTCTTCATTAGTCAATGAATATAGTACCTGATCTGCCTTCTGTAAGTTGAGAAAAAATGAGAAATTTCTCACAGCCCTATTTTCAGGAAAGTGTTCAAACTTTGCCTGCCTGATTTTTTGTAGCCTATTACAATATGTTTCTATATTATTTTGCAACTCTGAGGATGAATTACAAAAAAGTAAGATGTTTTCAATACATGTGTAATAATATTGTTTCACTTGGGTAAACCCTGAAATTGCATTTAATACATCCGGTGTAAGTAATTTTTTTACAGGGTAGTTTTTATATTCTATTGTGTCTGGCTTAGTGATACCACTTAAAGCCTGCATAACCGCAGCAGAATCTGAAACCGGTATTAGCAAAAAAATCTTTTCACTAAAGTTTCCAGCTATTGTTTCTGAGAAACCTGAAACAATAACGTTTTTCATATTGCCTTGTAACTGTCTGAATAAAAGGTCATTGGGAGTGTCCTTTAGCCTGAAAGAACAATATTCAAACAGGTTCTCATCAGTTATTGCTGTTAGAGTTGCAACATTTTCAGGTATTAGTTTATTACAATCCCGCAGGGCAGCTTCAGTACTTTTACTTAATCCACTTGAGATATTTGCAAGCATGCTGTTTTCCGAAGGAGATGCAAAACCCTGCAACAGAATCTCATCATTATGTATATCCAGGGTAAATGCCGTCCAGGAAGCAAAGTTGGCAATTCTCTTTGCTATTCCTGTACTTCTTTCATTTACAAACGAAGCAAGATATTTTGCAAATTCAGATGTATTAATAAATACAGAAGGCGAAGCTTTTGTCTTTATGGCGTTATACGTTTTTACAAATGCCTCTTCCTGCGTTGAAGACCTTCCGCTTTTCAGATTTAAGACAGCGTTTTCCGTCAGTACGGTCGATGTACTTATAATAAATAATCCAAAAACTTTTGCAGCACTAAAACTTAAAGACGTATCACTATAGGTGAATTCATAAATTTTTTCTTTTTGATATTCATGCGTATGTATTGAAGGCTTGTCTTTTTTTAAAATAACACCTGCTTGTTTCAAGTCAAGATCCAACGCTTCATCCAGTTCTAGTATAAACACATACTCAAGTTCCCGCTCTGTAATCATAACAGCCCCTGCAGAAATAGTATTTTCAGAAATATCCTTTTTCACATCTTCCTGAACAGATGCAATTTTTTGAAGCAACTCCGTTCCTTCTTTGCATTTACTTATAGCCTGTATTGAATGAAGTGAAACAAATGCCTCCTTGTTTATTGTTTCAGTAAAAACATGTAAATCGGGAATATCAATTACGAATGCTGCGTTAGATGGCACTGCAAAAAGCGCAGGTGTTGTCTTTTTGTTTGGTCGCAAAACAAAAAAATAAACAATTGCTATAAACAGGAAAACTCCAGCTATGATGAAAAATATTTTTTTCTTCATAATACGACATAAAACTACCTTGCTATCAGCTGCCGGAGTACACAGCAAGAAACATCAGATTGTGAATAGTTGTTTACCGGAAACAACTTTCTTATTTAGTTTTGATGAAAATCATAATCATGAATAGAAATATCCTACGCATTGCTGCAGCAAGCGGTGCAGTTGCTGTTACTCTTGGTTCTTTTGGGGCGCATGGGCTGGAAACACTTGCAGAAAATGGTAAGATAGAAACTGACAGGTTGAGTACCTGGGACACTGCGGTGCATTATCATTTTTATCACACACTTGCTTTATGTTTTCTTGCAGTTGTGTTTCCTTACCTCAGGAAGAACTATGCAGATTATTCGAAGGCCGCTTTTATAGCCGGCATTTGTATCTTTTCGGGCTCCCTTTACATCCTCACACTTTCCCCTGTTCTTTTTAACCAAGAGTTAAGTTGGCTCGGAGCTATTCCTCCCCTGGGTGGGTTGACTTTTATTGCAGGATGGGTTTTATTATTTTTTTCAGTCAAAACTTCATCAACATAAAAATGGAGATTCAGGAAAAGAAAACCCCCGAAGTTTTTACACTCCGGGGGTTTTGTATTTTGAAAGTAAATCCCTTTCCTATCTTGTAAGAACTACCTGGCTGCTGTAATTCTCACCATTCACAAGCACTCTCACAAAGTAAACTCCGCTGGTAACGTTGTTCTCAAATGTGAGGGTTTCTGTAAGCTTGTTGTTACTTACAGTTCCGTTTGTTAACAGAACCTGTTCACCCAACATATTGAAAACCATAATGTCTGCAGAACGATCTGCTACTCCAGGAATTGTCATATCTACAACAAATTCAGAAGCAGTTGGGTTAGGATATACTGACAGTGTAGCTTTTTCAGCAACAACTTCTCCATCACGGCAAGTTTCTATAATGTTCACTGCTGTTGAAGTTTTTTGACAGCCTGTTGATGTTTTTGTGGCTACTACCTGATATAAGCCTGGAGTTGTAACACCAATAGTTACCGTTGTTACTCCGGTTGATATACCATTTTTTAACCATAGATAGGTTGTTCCTGGGCCACCGCTTGCTTTCAATATGATAGTTGGTGAGAAACATAGATCAGTGTACCCTGACAAATTGTTAACAATTGCTGTCGGGCCTGCAAGTCTCGTACAAACTACTGGATTTGACTCATCAAAACAACCACCGGGTATCGTGATAAATACAGTATAAGAGCCATTTTTTGTAGCTGCATATGTTGCACTTGTTGCACCTGGAATATTATTACCGTTGCGTCTCCAGATATAAGAATAACCAACACCGGTATTTGCAGAAAGCACAACACTTGTTCCTTGACAGAATGTAGTAGATCCAAGCGGAGTAATTGTTGCAGTTATTAAGTCCTCGTCAGTATTACCATCACAATCATCATCAATGCCATTACATACTTCTGTTGCTCCGGGGTTCACTGCAGCATTTGCATCATTACAATCTGTGTTGTCTGATACATATCCGCTTGGTGCTGATCCTGTACATGTTGATGTAGTACTTGATGCATCACCGTAAGTGTCGCCATCAGCATCTGCATAGTAGGTTGTAAATG
>JBJXHH010000083.1:0-2563 GCA_046160675.1 Chitinophagales bacterium | reverse complement strand
ACCTGCGCAAAGATCCGATGGCATTGCAACGTTTGAAAGAAGCTTCTGAAAAGGCAAAAATAGAATTATCATCAAGTGTGGAAACAGAGATCAATCTACCTTACATTACTGCTATTGACGGCGTTCCAAAACACCTTGTAAAAAAACTAACCCGTTCAAAATTTGAACAACTGGCTGATAACCTGATTCAAAGAACATTAAAACCTTGCGAGGCTGCAATTAGAGATGCAGGTGTCAGCAAAAATCATATTGATGAAGTTATTTTGGTTGGAGGAAGTACAAGAATACCTAAGATACAGGAGATAGTTGAAAACTTCTTTGGTAAAAAGCCAAGCAAGGGTGTGAATCCTGATGAAGTAGTGGCCGTTGGTGCTGCAATTCAAGGCGGTGTATTAACCGGCGAAATAAAAGATGTATTACTGCTTGATGTTACTCCACTGAGTTTGGGGATAGAAACATTGGGAAATGTTTTCACAAAGTTGATTGAATCAAATACCACCATTCCTACCAAGAAAAGCGAAGTATTTTCTACCGCTGCTGATAACCAGCCTTCTGTTGAAATTCATATCCTGCAGGGGGAAAGAGCCATGGCGAAAGATAACCGCACAATTGGAAGATTTGTTCTGGACGGCATTCCGCCTTCAAGAAGAGGAACACCGCAGATTGAAGTGGTATTTGATATTGATGCAAATGGTATTTTACATGTAAGTGCAAAAGATAAAGGCACCGGTAAAGAACAAAGTATACGTATAGAAGCCAGTACAGGGTTAAGCGATGACGAAGTAAAACGCATGAGGGACGAAGCGAAAGCAAACGAGGAGACTGATAAGAAAATGCGAGATGAAGCACAAAAAATCAACCAAGCTGATACGATGATCTTTGAAACGGAAAAACAACTTGCTGAATTCGGTGATAAGCTGAGTGAAGGCAATAAAAAACCGATAGAAGATGCATTGGCTGAACTAAAAGCAGCGCATGCAAGCCGGAACATGGAAGGTATTGATGCTGCTATGGCGAAGATCAACACAGCATGGCAGAACGCCAGTCAGGAGATGTATGCCGCCCAGCAAAATGCTAACCCGAATGCGGGAGCTAATGGCAATGCCGATGCCGGAAGTACAACTGATAACAGCAATAATGGCGGCACAACAGAGAATGTTGAATATGAAGAAGTGAAGTAATAAAGATTATATAATTACAATAAAAAAGAGGAGCTTATCATTGCTCCTCTTTTTTTTGCAATCAAAATAAATCTCATTCATTCTTAACTGGAGGGGCCACTGATGGTGAACACTGCGTCAAAGTTTCATCTACTATATCTTCACCCCAGGTAGGATGTAGCTCACTTGCCGGAACGAAGGTTGCAAATTTTTCTTTAGCTATCATCAATTGTGCGCAGCCTTTATCTTTTCCCCCGCCGAACTGTTCTGGGGTATAAAACAATGCCTGCCCCATCATGAAATATGCCCTCGGGTTGTTCGGGTCAAGGTTGATAGACTGTGCATTCAACATGCTGCTTTGCATGCCGTATTGCATTCCCCTTGTCATCGGGTCAACCATAATCCTTCCGCCAAGTATCATACTTTTCAATAAAACAATTTCTGAATTGTTCGGTTGCAGGGAATCAGCCATATTTGCATGTTTTTGCGCAACATCCAGGATTGCATCCACTTTAGATTTATCTTCCGTCATAAATGCCCCTGTGCTTCTTGCCAATCCAGAATAATAAAATGGCAGCCATTGATTTTTTTCTGCCAATGCTATACGTTCAAACTTGTTAGCAACATTCATAAATGCATCAGCAGTTTGAGATGAGTCCATCTCTGCCAATGCTTTTTTCATTGCATCATTAAATTTTGGGCTTTGTGCAAAAGTGGTTGCTGATGCTGCAAAAATCGCAAGAGTAAAAAGTAAATTCTTCATTGTATTGATTTTAGTTTTCGTTTGATTCAGATTTTTTCTTCTTTTCTTTTTTGTTGTCAGTGTCTTGTTCTTCGTCCTCCATCGCTTCTTGTATTGCCTCCCTGTCAGCCTGCTTGAGGATACTAATGAACATGCCTACAAAGATGGTTCTTTTTAGCGGCGGACGTTGTTCAAGAAACATGCCCGGATCTTCAGTAGAATAAGTGTAACCGTACACCTGGTCAATTCCGAATACATTATCTACCGATGCAAAGATGACTGTAAAGTTCTCAAAAATACTTGTGAGATAACTGGCGTTCACACTAAAATTATGGTAGCCGGGTGAAGTGTTTTTCAGGAAATCATTTTCCGCAGCAAACGGGTCGTAGTAAGGGAAGCCGGAGATATACCTATAAGTAGCACCGAACTGGGTTCTGATTGCCGATATGTATTGTTTATACACAAGGCTCACAACATGATCCGCTGCAAAAGTTGGTTGCGTTTCAATAGGGTAGTCCAGGAATTTTCTTTTGGTGTCAAGGAATGAATAACTGATCCAGTAATCTACGTTCTCAAATGTTTTTTTATCCCTGAAAAAAATATCAATTCCCCTGGCATATCCGCTTCCTCCATTTTCCAAACCTATCTCTCCATTCACAGG
>JBJXHH010000082.1:0-3756 GCA_046160675.1 Chitinophagales bacterium | reverse complement strand
CTTTTTCCTCTGCCGAGAATCCTATTTCTCCGGCATTTTCATAACATATTTTTTTTATTTCATATAAACCTTTCTGTTCTTTTCTCTCAGGAATATTTATCAAGAGTTGAATCAGTTTTTTTCTGTGTTCTTTACTTAAATTTTCAATATTTTTTATCACAATAGAAAGTTGCAAGGCCTCATTCGTTTGTTCTGCCTGGATTAAAACTGATTTGATGATGCTGCTGTAAATTTTTTCTTTCTTCTCCTGCTCCCGCATTGACAATTGAGAAAACAAAGTATTCCATCTTTTTCTCAAATTATTACTCGTCCTCTCATTTATCCCAGCTTTTGTTATTAGTTGTTGGAGAATTTTTTCCTGAAACTGATTCACTAGCCTATTTAGTGCTACTGGATTTTCCTGAATTGTTTTTCTCAAGACCTGTAATATCTTTTGTGGTTCATGCAGCAGAAGGTTTCCCAGGATCTCATTAGGATCACTACTTGTAGTATACCAGGATAACAAACCTGTTTCTAAAAAATACAAAAGTGCCTGAGTTGGCGTAAATTCTTGTTTTCCACCCTGCTGTTGGTTTTGAAAATTCTGTGTTTGAGCATGCTGTTCCAAAGTTTTCTTCATCTCATTTAAAACTGCCTTCATAAGTGCCTCTTTCCAACACTTTGCAGGAAGAATACCTGCATCAATTTCCAATTTTTCAATGATGATGTTTTTTGTACTAAAATTCATTTCATCAAAAAGTAGGCTTAGTGCTGGCATTAATTTTTCTGTACCCACTTCAGCAAGCTCATCTTTGAATGCAAAGCCATTTGTATGATGATGAGTTGTAACATCAATGTAAATTTTAAGAATGTTATGTTCTTCGAGTTCCATCATTATCATTCTCTTGTTGTGTTATCAAATTCACCCTTCCCAACATGTTTAAAGAAAATACTTTCAGTTAATTTGTATTCTTCTGTATCTGAACATCCGCCTGTATCCAACACTTTATTCACTGTAAGTTCAATAATTAAATCATTTCCGCCAGTGAGCCCAACGGTATTATAATCTAATGTAATAGAATTGGTTTCAAAAGGGAGAGAAATAACTTGCCCTGTAAACTGAGTTTGCGATACATTCCATTTGTGAGATGTTGCGTTTGCATCCTTCGCTTTTAATGTGACAACATGCGAACCCCGCACAGTTGGATGCTCTACAATATTCATTGTAAACCCTGCATCAGCACTATGTATAATCACCTCAACACTTGTACTTTTTCCGTCTGGCAAAGTATAAGTAAGCGTATTAATGCCTTCCGCAATATTCAAAGGCGTAAACTCAAACTTACCTGCTACTATACCTCCCCTGCTTGCAGTGAGAGTACCGCCTTCGGGCGAAACTTTAATAGGATAAGTTTTCGTGTCTGTGTTACAATATTCCTCAAGCTCTATTTCAAGACTCACTATTGCAGGTGCATTTGGAACAACAATAAATTCCACCGGCGGGCAATCTGAACAGCAGATGTAGGGCAAATAAAAATCTGCTATCACAGTATTTTCTGCAAACTGAAACTGTGTCTTCTTGACATCTCTAGGGCCTTTTACCTTTCCAATACCCGGAATTAGATTTGTTCGCAAGTTATTTGCAAAAGAAGTTTCAATCTCAAACAAGCCTCCGGATTTTTCAGATGTTAAAACAAAAGGAATATTAGCTGCAAGTGAAGGAGTAGCTATAACCGTTTCCTTAGCCGCCAACAAACCCAATTTACTCAGCGTATCAACTGTAGTTTTGTCAACTGTAATTCTTTGTTTTTCATCAGCAGTTTCATGATACACAAGAATAAAAGTGCCGCCTTTCGGAACGCCTGCTTTATGTTCTATTCCGGAGTGTTTTTCCATGTATTTTGATAAAGTCCGCAACGCATTGATTTCTTTTAAACGCTTGTTGTACTCGGCTTTCAGCGCAGTAAACTTATCATCTAAACAACTGTAGGGTAATTCATTTACCAGTGTAATGTAACGTTCAAATTTAAATTCAGCATCCAGTTCCTTTAATGAAGCGATACCAGCTGTGAGTTCTGCGTCTGTATCTGTTTTTGCTATCCAGGTGTTAGCTTGTGTAACTAAGGCCTTAAATGCAGTGGTGAATTTTCCTTCATCAAATTCTTCTAATGTCATATTCAATGCACTGGCCAATACATTTTCAATTGCTGAAATAAATTTTGTGAGATAAGATGTTACAGATGTATTGCTTGAGAGGTCAAGACCTGCAAATATCTCTGCCACTAAACCGGGGACATATATTTCGCCTAATGTTCCTGCCGCTTTATTCAAGTACGCACCGGTATCATACACCTTAGCTAATTGGTTGTTCGTTGTAAGTGTAAGTTGGTTCAAGCCTGGCGCTTTAAATGCCGATTTTGTAGTTATTGGTTTTGTTACACCCGATCTACCAAAGTTTGAAAATGTATTCCCCACAAAGAAAAAAGGGAAATCAGATTTGATATTGGTTAAATCAATTCCGGCAAATACTGTGTTATCATATTTGTACGAACTTGCAATATTTACAACCTCCTTCACATAACAATCTAACTCCGCACACAAAACAGCATATGCAGATTCCAGGTCTTTGAACAAACAATCATAATCACCAGCTGAAGAAAATTTTGCTATAGTTGCGGTAGATAAAGTGATTACATCAAAAGGCAGGTTCTTACTTTTTCTCTCAGCATCCAAAGCGGCAAGCGCTGAAGAAAAACTTTTGCCGATATGCCCTTCAATCCTGAAAAAATTATACTGTTCAATGTCATACAATAACGGGTTTATAGCAATGTCTGATGTGTTGTAATCAGCGGCATTGTAAGACAAATTGAAACTTGCGTTTCCCCTTTTTGCCCGCAGCCAGTTCCAGCATTGATACAGTCCCTCAGGTTCATAATAGTAAGGGATGCAGCGTTCTGACAAAGGCTTATCAAGGTATTTACTTGGTGTAATTTTTACTTTTACGGATGTTGACGGTTTTTTGCTGCCAAAATTTTTCATCATCATCACCATTCTCCTGAACAAAAATTGTAATTCACCCAACAAATCTTTCTGATTATTGAAAAGCTGGGAATAAATAAAATATTCCCTGTAGCTCATCTTCATTTCCAGCAATGTATTTTCCGTTGCCCGGCCCAGCATAAGATGCAGCGGAAACAGTTTTTCATCAGGGCAACATTGAGCCTGCACACTAAATGCTTTATCCCTGAACTCAAAATATGCTTTCAATAAGTCATCAATCCAGTCATAATAATATTGTGTGAATTGCGGGTTTGTTTTTTTTATTTCATCAAGTTTTGATGTAAGTGTTGTGAAAACCGTTGTGAACGGGTTTGTAGCAAACTCGAGCAGGATGGGCTTATTCTGGTTATAACATGCATTCAAATTATCTGAAAGTGTTTTCAGTGTTGTTGTATCAACAATATTCAAAAATGAATTGATTACTGCATCAGAATTTGTAAGGGTTGTTAATGGTACATTAAATCTTTTGAGAGCAATACTTTTGAATTCTTTGTTTGATTCTTTCACTGGACCTATGCTGAGTTCTTTGTCTTTTACTGAAGAAATATATTTGTCTACATCTGTTTTTAAAACCAGCAGGGGTTTTAAATTAAACTCTATCTTCATCCCTTTATCATCACAATCATTTTCTGTGCAGTTTTTCAGCAAAGTGTTTTTCATTTCCAGGAACAGCACAACAATTTTATCTTGCAGGAAATTTGCCATACTGTTCAGCGT
>JBJXHH010000081.1:0-28528 GCA_046160675.1 Chitinophagales bacterium | reverse complement strand
ATTATTTTGTAAATATTAATCTCTCAGTTAGGCTCTTCCCGCTTGCATTCAGTTTTACAAAATACATTCCTTCAGCAAGGTTGAATGAATTCAAATCCATGTTGATGTGATATTCTCCCCTTGCAGTGTTTGATGCAGGAAGTAAGTCAGCGATCTTGCTGCCGGTTACTGAATAGAGTTCGAGTGAAATTGTTTGAGCTTCAGAAACCTGGTAGGTAATGGTTGTGTTCCCGTTTGTAATGGTTGGTGAAATAAGAAGGTTTACAAAACTATTATCCAGGTCGCTTAGTGCATTGCCGAGTTTAAAATGTGCAGTAACATTTTCTATTGCCGTAAGTGCAAAGTTTACATCCGTAACAAAAGGGTCAGGGTTTACAACATGATAATCCAGTTCCCAATAATCAAACGTATAATCTGAATTTGCATCCGCCACCATGTCAATCATTGTTCCGCTGATGAAACTTGTTGCATACGGATAGCTACCCGGAGTTATTGAATTTACAGCAACGTCTCCTGCTCCTGATGGTTCTATGACAAGGTTGAAATTATAGCTTGGTATTTCTGCCGTTGTGAAATAAGCGACGATAGTATCAGAAGCAGTGAGGTTCACAGAAATGGAATCAACCGTAGTGGAAGGCGACGGTGTATTGTTCAGGAATTCCCAATGATCAAAAATGTATCCACTGGCAGGTATTGCTTTCAGCGGTAAATCTATTCCGCCGAAGTATGTTGCATTGAAAGCATAAAAACTTGGAATAAGTGTACTTACCTGTACCAGGTTCCCGGCTCCGGCGGGATTTACGTCTAAAGTAACAGGATATGCCGGCGTATCAAAACAATCTTCAACGCCTTCAACTAAGTAGGTACAGCGATCATAAATAAAATCGTACAAGTTATTATAGTTATCCAGCCAATCGCTGTAACTGCCACCCCACTGGTCAGTATGCCTTTCCATCTCCGGGTCAATCACATTCTTCATGCTGTCAAGAACAGTCAATAAAAAATCGCAACTGAATGTTGAGTTGAGCTGATCAGCAAATCTGTTTACATAAGTTGCATAAAAATCTTCATTGGCAAACAATGCATTGAGTATTTCTATATGCCCGTTCGGGTCAACATCATCTAAAGTGAATGGGTCGCAGGGATCAGCTTCGGGTGAATCATCAGGAACACCTGTATAATTGATGTAATGCCCGAAGGTGGCGTCTTCATCCCACAAAACATAACCCCACTTTTTATGGGTTCCATCTTCATCGTATCCTCTCCACCATGCGGTGTTCCAGTTTAGCCAGTCAGTACAAACTGACATAGTGTTGATGATGACATAGTCCATCAAACTCAAAATATCGAGGTTGTCAGTAACATAAGCATAGTTGGTAGCATCAGTCATGTCTTCCGTAGTAACAAAATCTACAAAAGGATCCCAGGGCGCCATTGTGCCGTACTCAGCCCAGGTACCGCCCCAGCACTTGATATAATCCATGTTGAATTCATCCTGTCCGTAGTAATATTTTGTGTAATCATGATCGTCTGCCTTTTCTCTTGCATCATATACACCCCAGTATCTGCCGTTTAGGAAAACGAGACAGAAGAAAGTGGATCTTTCATCTACTGCTAAATTTCCAAGCTGTGCCAGGTGATGGACATAAGCATCCCGCACATGTGCTCCACCGCCTGAAAATGAACCTCCCCAAGATTCAGGATAATTATCATTTGCAGCGGCTTTTACAATTAATCTCTGGTAGCCTGTTCTATCGGTTACATCGGCAAAAAATTCATGGTCAATATCATTATCATAACCAAACTGATCTCTTACAATCCAGTCGAAACCTCTTTGGTCATATGCCCATGAATCGTTTCCGTGTTCGTTATATGTTCCTTCTGCTTCATCAATCAGGTTAAAATCTGCATCAAATAATTCAAACGTTCCAGGGGTGTTTGCATAGGTCCAGGAGTCGCCATCTTCCAATAACTCATCAACATTGTCTCCAGCAATTGACATGATCGGGATTGTGATATTCTCATCAATGAAATATGTATTATTCGAATTAAAACTCTGACGTATGGTGGCGTCTGCTGAAAATGCTACGCAACGGAGGACAGTGGTTTCATCAATTGTGATCGGACCTGTATAAAGTGTTGATGAACTTGTTGGGGCTTTGCCATCAAGGGTATAGCGGATAGTAAGATCAGGGTCAGCCGTAGAAATAGTTACTGTAACTGAGCCTACATAATTTCCTGCATTAGGCTCCATGTCCGGTTTATCTGCGTAGGCTACATAAGTTGTTGTTGTGTTCGCAGCGTTGGGAGTGGGATCTGTAAAAATGTACCATGTACTTCCACCATCAGGGCTTCTTCCCCAACTGTGATTTTTTTGATTGGGGTCTTCAATTGTGTTCAAGTCAATGATGGTTCCTGATGCATCAGCAAAAACAATCTGGTCGCCGCCGGTAGATTGTGTTACTTTAAAGTTTGTGTGATAGTTGCTTCCTTCAATGGCATCTCTGCCGCTGCACCAAAATCTCAGAAATCCGCCTGCTGAAATGCTGATGCCTGATGGAATTTCCCATTTTGTGGTTTCGCTTTCATCATCACTTAAATAAAACCCGGTCAGGTCAACAGAAGCAGAGCCAGAATTGTATAGCTCAATCCAATCTTCATAATTTCCATGATTATCTGTAACATCACTGTAATTTGCAGCGCTGAATTCATTAATGACTACCTGGCTGAAGGCTACGGCAGGCAACATAATAAAAGTGAGGAGTAAAGATTTTAATTTCATACACAAATTGGGTTAATGAAATGGCTTATAAAGTTACGCTTTTCCTGCAATTAACAGATTTTAAAGTTTATAACTTTGTCATAAAAACATCATTCTTCAGCATACTGTTCATTTTACATGACGGTTTTGCAGGGTAAAACGTTGATGGGGAAAGTTTCTAAATTTGTCCTGCAATCTTATCAGATGAAAGCAATTATTCCGGTGGCAGGAGTTGGAACAAGGCTTCGCCCGCACACATATTCCCAACCTAAACCACTTATTCCGGTAGCCGGAAAGCCTATCCTGGGTTTCATTCTGGACAGGCTCATCCTGGCAGGTTTTAATGAATTTGTTTTAGTGATAGGTTACCTCGGAGAAAAAATTGAGGAGTTTGTAACCAACAACTACCCGAATGTAGTTACACATTTTGTTGTGCAACAAACCAGGGAAGGTTTGGGGCATGCCATCTATTTATGTAAAGATTATTTTAGAATAGACGAACCCCTTTTCATTGCCCTTGGTGATACCATTTTTGAAGCGGATATTGAGAGTGTTTTGCAAATGAAAACTTCAGCTCTCGGGTTAAAAAAGGTGGATGACCCGAGGGATTTTGGTGTGGCGGAAACAGATGAAGAGTTTAATATTCTGAAAGTAGTGGAAAAACCGAGTATCCCAAAATCAAACCTCGCATTAGTGGGTTTATACAGGATTATTGAGTCAGAAAAATTATTTGATGCGCTGGAAAAAAATATGTTTGAGGGTATGAGAACAAAGGGAGAGTTTCATCTTACAGATGCCATCATGCAGTTGATCAATGAGGGGATTCCTTTTTCGGGCTTCAAGGTGCAGAACTGGTACGATTGCGGAAAAAAAGAAATACTCTTAGAAACGAATGCCATCCTGCTGAAGAAACTGCAGGTAAGCGGCAAGGGTAAATCATTTGAAAACACTATCATTATAGACCCTGTAAGCATTGCCAGCGGTTGTGAAATAAAACATTCCATCATCGGGCCCAATGTTACGCTTGGCGAAAACACACAGGTGAATTATGCCATCATCCGGGATTCTATCATTGGAAATTATGCGACCATAGAAGATGTTGTGTTACATCACAGTGTAATCGGTAGCGATGCAATTATCAAAGGATTGAGCCAGAGTTTGAATATAGGCGACAATACAGAGATCGATCTTTCTCAAAGTTTAGATTGAAATGCAAAACAGGATCACACAACTTTTTCAAATTCAATATCCAATCATACAAGCCGGCATGATTTGGTGCAGCGGGTGGAGGCTAGCCAGCGCAGTTTCAAATGCGGGAGGTTTGGGGTTGATTGGATCAGGAAGTATGTACCCGGATGTGTTGAGGGAACACATTCAAAAATGTAAAGCAGCTACAAAAAGTCCTTTCGGCGTAAATGTTCCCCTGTTATATCCTGATATTGATAAACACATCAATATTATTCTTGAAGAAAAAGTAAAAATCGTTTTTACATCAGCAGGAAATCCGAAAACCTGGACGAAGATTTTGAAAGATGCAGGCATCACAGTTGTGCATGTTGTGAGCAGTAAAAAATTTGCCCTCAAGGCACAGGAAGCGGGCTGTGATGCAGTAGTAGCAGAAGGTTTTGAAGCTGGCGGGCACAACGGCAGGGAAGAAACTACAACTCTTTGTTTGATCCCAATGGTGGCTGATGTTGTTGAAATTCCTGTGATTGCGGCAGGAGGCATCGCTGACGGCAGGGCGATGCTGGCATGCATGATACTTGGCGCAGAAGGGGTTCAGGTGGGAAGCCGTTTTGCTGCCAGTGAAGAAAGCAGCGCTCATGAAAATTTTAAGCAAACCATCATTACTACTGATGAAGGTTCAACTGTTCTTACACTGAAAGAGATCACTCCTGTGCGCATGATAAAAAATAAATTTTATGCTGATGTTGAAAAGGCTTATGCCGAAAAAGCTTCGGTTGAAGAGTTGAAAAATTTATTGGGAAGAGGAAGAGCCAAGAAAGGAATGTTTGAAGGTGACTTGGGGGAAGGTGAACTGGAGATCGGGCAAATTTCTGCAACGATAAAAGAGATCCTTCCTGCGAAAAAAATTTTAGAAAAAATTGTTACTGAATACGAAGAAGCTAAAAAGAGGATTCTTTCCTGACAATTCGAAACTTATTTTTTTCTAACATTACCTTTTTATTTTGATGTTCATGCAGAAAATATTTTGTTCGGTTGCTCTGCTGTTAACCCTCGCTTCGGGAGAATGTCAAATAATTTTTCAGAATTATGACCCTGACTTTACATCTTCAGGTACACAACCTACACTTAGTATTGATTTCAATAAAGATGACTCAACTGATTTTGAAATAAAAAAAGATACTTCAATTTCTGTTGATGCATTCGGCATTCATACAGATCTAAGTGTGATGATAAGATCAGTGAATGAACTGTATGTTTTGAGTAATGATGTGTTTGCAATTGCGCTGGAAGAAAACATTTTGGTAGATGCAAATGCAGTGTGGCCTTTGGTGCCGGGTGAAGTTTATTTCTTTGAATCAAATTATCTCTACATAAGTTTTGAAGGCGATACTATTTATCATCACAACTCATTCACCTGGCCTGATTCAGTAGGTTTTTATTACATCGCTTTTAAGCAATATGTAGCTGGAAACCCTTACTACGGCTGGGTAAAATTGAAGTTAAACACAAATGCCCTTACGTTTATAGTTGATAGCTATGCTTACAATGCTTCGCCAAGAGAGGGTTTACATACCGGGCAAACAAATCCAGCACTTGAATCTGTACAATTTGAAATTGTAAAAGAAAACATAGTATTTCTTGTCCCACCTGGGCTGGACAATGAACATATCAGTTTCCGATTGTTTGATATGCTTGGAAACAAAATAATGTACATGAATGATATTCAGAATCAGAATTCTTTACCACTGTATAACATTCCTGGTGGCGCTTACATTGGTCAGTTATTGATTAACGGCAGTATAACCTCCTCTCAAAAAATTGTCATTTTTCAGTAATACTTCCTTTTATCTTTATTTCTTTATGGAAATTTTGCAACCCCGGCATCTCCCACCCGTTACTTCATTCACTAACTAAAAAATAACTGCTATGAAAAAGCGAACCCTCGGCATTGCCGGATTTTTACTCATTGTTTCCGGTGTCATTCTTGGAACAACTATCTCATCAGAAAACAAAGAAATATCCTTCACGGGAAACTCAGTCATCAAAGGAACTATTACCGACAAAGCAACAGGAGAGCCGCTTTTCGGTTGTACGGTCACTATTGAAGGCTCAACATTCGGAACTGTTTCAGACATTGATGGCAGGTATGAAATTCAAAAACTCGAGGCAGGTAAATATGATCTCACTTTCACATACATAGGGTTTGAAAAACTCACTATCAAAGAGATTGTTGTTTCTGAAAATGAAACAAAAATTGCTGATGCGCAACTTGATGATTCTTCGGTATCGCTTGATGAGGTCATGGTCATTGAACATAAACAACAAGACAAAGTGAAACTGAGTAAAAAAGCTGAAACTTCTTCAACAAATAACATAACGGCTTACCCTTTATCAGGTGCAGATATGAGTTATGCGGATGAAGAGGAATTTTACAATGAGGGTTTCAACACAGAAAGTTATAACACCATCAACGAAAACGGCTTCAAAAAAACCATCGGCAATCCGCTTTCTACTTTTTCTATTGATGTAGATAATGCTTCGTACTCAAATATCCGCCGTTTCATTTCTTACGGAGAGACACCGCCGAAAGATGCAGTACGCATTGAAGAGATGGTAAATTATTTTGACTACACTTATCCGAAACCAACGGGCGATGATCCATTTGCAGTGAACATGGAGATAAGTGATTGCCCCTGGAACGCTGAAAGTAAATTAGTGATGATCGCCCTACAAGGAAAAGATATTGACTATAGCAATACTGATCTAAGCAACTTGGTTTTTCTCATTGATGTGAGCGGAAGCATGCAGGATCCAAACAAGCTTGGGCTGGTAAAAAAGTCACTCAGCTATTTAGTAGATAATTTAAGGGAAGAAGATAAAATAGCTTTAGTTGTGTACGCAGGTGCTGCTGGCCTTGTGCTTCCGTCAACACCCGCATCAGAAAAACAAAAAATTAAAGATGCCATCAATAAACTTGAAGCAGGCGGTTCAACTGCGGGCGGTGCTGGAATCAATCTTGCATACAAAGTTGCTTTAGATAATTTCATTAAAGGCGGAAACAACCGGGTGATACTTTGTACTGACGGCGATTTTAATGTAGGTGTTTCAAGCGATGCGGAAATGACGAGGTTGATTGAGGAAAAACGTACGACAGGGGTTTTCATCACTGTGTGCGGCTTCGGCATGGGCAACTACAAAGACAGCAAAATGGAACAGATCGCTGATAATGGCAACGGCAGTTATTATTACATTGATGCAGAAAAAGAAGCGAAAAAGGTCTTCGGTGCCGATCTGAAAGGAACGCTTTTTACGATTGCGAAAGATGTAAAAATTCAAATTGAATTTAATCCTGCAAAAGTAGAAGAGTATAGGCTGATAGGTTACGAAAACCGCTTATTGAATAAAGAGGATTTTGAAGATGATAAGAAAGATGCAGGTGAACTTGGCGCAGGACATAAAGTAACAGCTATGTATGAAGTGAAATTGCGCAAGGGAAGTTATGAGCCGAAATCTCCTGACACGAAAAATCAAACGGAAGAATTAAAATACCAGGTAACAGAAGTGAAACCCGATGCTTATTACAGCGATGATATTTTAAACTTGAAGTTGCGCTACAAAGAACCTGACGGAGATGTAAGCAAGTTGATTGAAAAGTCAGTAAAAGACACTCAGATTCCTTTTACTCAAACTTCAGATAATTTCCGTTTTGCATGTTCTGTAGTTGAGTTCGGCATGCTGCTGAGAGAGAGTGAACACAAGGGCTCAGCAACATATGAAGAAGTTATAAAACTTGCATTAAATGCAAAAGGGGCTGATGCAAATGGTTATAGGGATGAGTTCATACAGTTGGTGCAGAGTTATATTGGCTTTGCGCAAAAATAATTTTGTTGTAATCCGTTAGTTAAAAAAGCTTCCCATTAGCGGGAAGCTTTTTTTAAAACCCATTTTACGATGTACCTACTGTTATGTAATAAATAATTTTATCAAGAATAAAATCACAATCAGCATTACGCCTACACAATTTTCAGTAACAATGACTTTACAATTTGCATAACTTTTTTCTGAGTGAATAGAAAACAAAGTGTATATTGTATGTAAGAAAGCGCCTTATATCTATTCTGGAGTTGTTGGGGTGAGAGGAAAACAACTGAAAGCAGAATTAATGACAAAGAGGGCATGAGGTTAACGCAGACATGCGAAGGAAGTGACTTGGTTATTTACATTGCTCCAGAATACTCTCGGCTTCCGTTGTGCTTGTTTTCCTTTGCTCTGCATACATTTTAGCCTGTTCTGCAAAATTCTTAGCTTGTATTTTATCTTCGAGTTTTAGTGCAAGTTTTGCCGCAAGGATCGTATTAAAATAATCAGGTTTCAGGTCAACAGAACGAACAGCAAAGGTTAACGCTTTTGCGAGATAATTTGTATCAGAGGTTTTGAGTAGAAACATTTCTCCGATACGGCGCAGTTGAGTTGCATCGTTCCAGGTATAAGCAGCTGTTCCATAAAAAGCCCGATCAAGATATTTAGTATACTGTTTATGTTTTTCGTAAATACTCAGATCATTCACAAATATGAGCGAATCCACCCTGTCATTATAAAACTGCATGGCAACTTCCCTTCTTGAAAAATAAAGTATGGTATCATTTGCATTGGCAGCGGTTTGCAAATTATATGCACAGGTTAAGTAAATTTTCCGGTCAACTTTTTTCTGCGTTACTACTTTTGCAAAGTCTTCCTTGTTTTTTAAAATGAATGAAAAAGGGGCAGAAGAAATATCAGAGACACCTGTACTCAGAATTTTCCAGTTTCCCGTGCTTATCTCAAAGTTATTTTTATTCGCTTCAAAATATCTTTCTACCACTTCCTGTGTAGGGATTCTGCCTTTTGATAATGCTTGCAGGTACTTATAACAAGCAGTTGAATCATACATATTATTTTCAAATTGATCCTGTAAATACGGCATTTGATTTTCTTTTATCAACGCCTGCTGCCCTTGTTTCAAAAAATCTTCCCCTTTAAACTCTCCTACAAACTGGTATAAGACGTCGCCCTCTTTATTCAGAATTACAAAAGTAGGAAACGATGTGATGAAAAACTTTTTTGCCAGTGTTCCCCCTTCAGGTTCTGATAGTTCTTTTTTTATGGAAACAAAATTTGCGTTAAAAAAATCACCAAGAGTAGAATCTATAAATACTTCTGTCAGCATTTTTTCACAATGCCCACAGGTTTTTTCATAGCTCATCAATAAAACAGGTTTATTTTCTGTAGCAGCAAAACCAAGGGATTCCTTGAAAGATATTTCCCTGAACTTTATACCCTGTTGAGCAATGCAGTGCAATGCAAAAAGTAAATTCAAGAGTCCAGAAAAAACCAATTTTCTCATAAAAATGTGTGTAAAATTACAATTTTGTGCATAAGTGAAATCCACCTAGGTTTGCCTCGGGCTGAAATAAATTCAGTATTTTTGCAATGGTATGAATGATTTACAGAAACTCATTGAAGCCCTCATATTCAGCGCTGAACAGCCTATTTCCATCAGCGAATTGCAAACCGTACTGTTTACTTACAGTGGTGAAGAGATTAGCCTTGAAGCCATCCAGGAACATGTTGATGCTATTTGCATGAAATATGAAAACGATGATTTTGTTTTTGAAATTATAAAAAGCGGAGGCGGTTACCAGTTTTTGACCAAGCCGACATATCACAAACCCATTTCAACTTTATTGCAACACCGTGCCCGAAGAAAATTATCTACTGCAGCCTTGGAGTGTTTGAGCATTATTGCTTATTCACAACCCATAACTAAAACAGAAGTTGAGCAGATAAGAGGGGTGAATTGTGATCACACATTACAGAAATTACTGGAAAGGGATCTTATAAAAATTTCAGGTCGGGCAGATACACCTGGTAAACCTTTGTTATATGCCACTACGCAGTTTTTCATGGATTATTTTGGGATAAACGAATTAAATGATTTACCCAAGCTGCGGGAGTTTGAACAAAAAGATATTTCTTCCATTGGCGACCCAGGAGATATCATGGTATCAGTAGAAGAAACCGAATCAGGTTCAACAATTATTGCAAATTATGATGAGCGTCGGGATGACGCACAAAACGAACATTATGAGACAAATAAAAAAGATGGTTCAGAAGAGCATGACTCCGAAGAACAAAAAGAAGATCCGCAAACAGATAACTGAAGAACGGACAAGAAAACATACTTCTCCTGAAAGAAGAGTTTCACCAAACAAAATTTCTGAAAATGATGAGCCAAGGGAAAGAAAATTTTCCCGTAACGACGATCGTACATACCAAAAAGAGGATAGGCGCAGAAATCCAAGGAATGAAAGGGATTTTGACAGGAATGATACCGGGAGGAATAACAGGCGGGAAGAGGACGAGAACAGGAAATTTGGCAGGAAAGAGCCTTTTCAAAAAAATTATGACAAAAGACCTGATGACAATAAAAAGCCCTTTGAAAGAAAATCGGGAAGAAGATTTGAGGAGGAAAGAAAGCCTTACGAAAAAAGAACATCCGGGGATTTTGAACAGAGGAAGAGACCTTTAGATCAGAAAGAAGAAAGAAGGTTTGATGACAGAAACCCCGTGAGAAAAAACTTTGGCGAAAAAAGATTTGATGACAGAAATACTAATAGAAGAAATTTTGACGACAGAAAACAATTCAACAGAAATTTCAAAGATGAACGGCAACCCGAAAAAAGGGAGTACAGAAGAAAAGCAAATTTTGAAGAAGACAGAAACAGTAGGTTTATAGATGATGAAAGCCCGCTGAAAAAAAGCCGCACAAACACTGACAACAGAAAATATTCCAGCTACGAACATGATCCGGGTAAAACCAAAAGGAACCGCCCTGTTCATATTGATGAAATGCGTCTGAACAAATATTTAGCACATTGTGGCGTAGCAGCAAGAAGAAAAGCAGATGAATTGATAGCCGGCGGTTCTGTAAAAGTAAACGGAAAGATAGTGAGGGAGATGGGCTACAAAGTAATGCCGGGAGATGAAGTTCGGTTTAAAGGAAAACTCATAACACCAGAAGAAAAAGTTTACATTTTGATAAATAAACCAAAAGATTTTATCACAACGGCAGAAGACGACCGGGGCAGAAAAACAATTCTGCAACTGATAGAAGGAGCCACTGACGAAAGGGTTTACCCCGTTGGTAGGCTCGACAGAAATACAACAGGAGTTTTACTGCTTACAAATGATGGGGAGATGGCACAGCAACTTTCCCATCCTAGTTTTGGAGTAAAAAAGGTATATGCTGTTGAGTTAGATAAACCCCTTACACCACAACATTTGAAAATGATATCTGAAGGTATTCAATTGGAAGATGGAATTGCCATGGTAGATGAGATAGCTTATGCAGATGCAAAAAATAAAAAGGTTATTGGTATTATGCTGCATGTGGGGAAGAACAGAATAGTTAGAAGAATATTTGAACATCTCGGTTACCAGGTTGAAAAACTGGACAGGACTTTATACGCTGGGCTGGATAAGAAAAATCTTGAGCGGGGGAGATGGCGTTTTTTAAATGAAAAGGAAATTACATTACTGAAAAGATTAAAAAAGTAAACTATTTTTTCAATCCGATCTCTCTTAGCCTTTCATCTAAATAGTCACCTGCTGAAATTGGCTCATAATGTAAAGGGTTATCACTTGTAATACATGAAGTAAGACATGTGAGATCCATTTTAGAAACCGGATGTAAAAAGAAGGGAATACTTAACCGGAATGTATGCCAAAGTTCCTTTGGTGGATTTACAACCCGATGTGTTGTTGATTTTAAAACATCATTTGTAAATCGCTGCAGCATATCTCCCACATTCACTACAATTTCATCCGGAGAAGTTTTTACAGGTATCCATGCTCCGTCATTGCGCAAAACTTCCAGCCCGTCTGCGCTTGCACCAACCAACAATGTTATGAGATTAATATCTTCATGCTGCTCAGCTCTTATTGCGCTTTTTGGCTCATCAACAATGGGAGGATAATAGATCGCCCGCAGGATGGAATTCCCTTTATGAATCTTATCATCGAAAAAATTTTCGGGTAGCTTGAGATATAAAGCAAGGGAAGATAAAATTGCTTTTCCGCTTTTCTCAAAATTTTTATATAGCTTTTTCCCTAAGTCATTAAACTCTGGAATTTCTGTTATATTCACATTATCAGGATATTCGGCTTTTAGCGGGTCATTACTTTCAACAAACTGCCCTATCTGCCAAAACTCTTTCAAATCAGCAGCCTTACTGTGTTTAGCATGTTCCTTCCCAAATGATGTATAGCCTCTTTGTCCTGCCAACCCTGCGATCTCATATTTTTCTTTGACAGCAAGAGGCAGGTGAAAGAAATCTTTCACAGCTTCATAAAACTGGCTTACCAACTGCATATCAATACCATGATTTTGAATGGCAACAAAACCCACCTCATGATATGCTTTGCCAATTTCGCTTACGAATTTTTGTTTTCTGTTTGCGTCGCCTGATAGAAAATCAGCAAGGTTTACTGTTGGAATAGTGTTCATACATCCCCCAAATTTGCACAAAGTAAAATTAAATAAAAAGTAAAAGCTAAAATGATTTCAAGGTTCTAATCGGCCGTAATACCTTGGAAACGGAATTGTTTCCCTGATATGCTGCACACCGGTAATCCACATAACTATCCTTTCCAGACCTAATCCAAAGCCCGCATGCGGAACTGAGCCAAAACGCCGCAGGTCAAGGTACCATTCAAACACTTCCATTGGCAAGCCTTCATGTTTTATGCGTTCAATTAAATACCCGAGATTGTCTTCCCTTTCAGCGCCGCCAACTATTTCGCCGTAACCTTCAGGCGCAAGCACATCAACACCCTTCACATATCGTTCATCATCCGGATCTCTCTTCATATAAAATGCTTTCACCTGGGCCGGCCAGTTGTATACCATCACGGGGCAATCAAATAATCTTGTGAGGATTGTTTCATCACTTGCGCCAAGGTCGCCGCCCCATTCAAATTTTTTTGCACTTTCCAGCCACTGAGGAATGTTTGTGAGCTTCTCATCAATTTCTTTTACTTCATTTTTAAGGGTATCAATTTTATTTTTATTGAAATTGACCTCACCTTGTTTCAAAGAGCCGGCATTTATTTTTACTTCTCTTTCTTCAATCTCTTTTTCAAGAGTTGATTTTTTATTTTTTAATTCTTCAACATCAGCTTCCAGGGTTTTAATACTATTCCTACCGTCAACATCTTTTTCTCCCCGGATAATTTTTACCGCATCATCATAATGTATCCTCGGGTATTTTTTTGATACAGCATTTTGTAAAAAAGTAAGATCTCTTTCCAATGCTTCCAACTCATCCTTGCATTCTGTTATCACATCCTGTACGATATTTTTTATAAAATCTTCAATCAGGTTCATGTTCATTTCAAGATCATAAAATGCCATTTCAGGCTCTATCATCCAGAATTCAGAAAGATGGCGGCGGGTTTTGCTTTTTTCAGCTCTGAATGTTGGCCCGAATGTATATATCTTCCCATGCGCCATAGCCAATGCCTCGCCATAAAGTTGCCCGCTTTGGCTCAGGTAAGCAGGTTTTCCAAAGAAATCGGTTTCAAACAATGTTGTAGTTCCTTCCACTGCATTGCCTGTGAAAATGGGCGAATCCATTTGCAAAAAATTATTTTTTTGAAAATAGGAATGAATAGCGAAGATAATTTTATTGCGTACCCGCATAATTGCCCATTGCTTCTTACTGCGCAACCAGAGATGACGATTATCAATAAGAAAATCAACTCCATGTTCTTTTTTTGAAATGGGATACTCTCCGGCGATAGAAATGATTTTCAGGTCAGTAACCCGCACTTCATATCCCCCAATCTGTTTTTCATCTTTCACCACTAATCCTTTCAGGGTGAGGGATGATTCCATTGTCAGCCGTTTAGCTTCATCAAAAATTGTTTCACCCACTTTATTTACATCTACCACACACTGGGCAAAGCCACTGCCGTCTCTTAGGATAATAAACACCAAGCCTTTGCTATCCCGCTTGTTGCTTGCCCAGCCTTGGAGTTCTACCTCCTTGCCATCATAGTTTTTGAGTTCCGAGATATATTGAAATGTTTCTATGCGCATATTTCTGAAAAATTACTTGATAAATATTTTGAAAGACTTGAAAAATTGAATGGATTATAAATTCCCCGGGCGGGGATTATTGATAAAATATATATTTTTCTGAAGTATCATGTTGCAAATATACAACATACACCGCTCTTGCCGTTATACATAAATTATATGAAATAAACTATGCCGTTCTTCATTGCAACGGAATTTTTGTTGTCTTAATTTTACACCTGAAAACCGGATTCTGTAATGTTAAACCAGAGGTTAAGCCAGAAGCAACTGCAAAAACTTTCGCCGCAGCAAATTCAACTCATGAAGTTGTTGCAGGTACCAACTGATCAGCTGGAGCAACGCATTAAAGATGAACTGGAGGCTAATCCTGCTCTTGAAGAAGGCGACGAATTTGATGAGGAGGAAGGAACCACGGAAGAAATATTTAATGAAGCGGAAAACCCTGAAGAACAACAAGAAACTGAAGATACAGCCGAGAAGAATGATGAGATTGACCTGAGCGATTATTTAGATGAAGATGACTATCCTGACTATAAAACCAGGGACGATAACTACGGAGATGACGAAGAGGATAAAAAAACTCCACCCTACGCAGTAAGAGAAACTTTTCATGAAAACCTTGATAAACAGCTTGGCATGGTGGAAATGGATGACAGGCAGCGCACTATTGCCCATCAGATAATAGGAAGTATTGATGATGACGGTTATTTGCGGAGGGAAATTTCTGCTATAGTTGATGATCTGGCTTTCAGCGCAAATGTTATGACTACAGAAGAAGAAATTCTGGAATTGCTTGATGTTGTTCAGGGTTTTGATCCCGCCGGAATTGGCGCCAGAGATTTAAGGGAATGCTTACTGCTACAGTTGGAAAGAAAGGCGCAAACAAAAGCTATCAAACTTTCTACTATTATTATTGATGAATATTTTGATGAGTTTACAAAAAAACATTATGAAAAATTGCAGCGAGCACTCAAAGTAGAAGACGAAGTCCTGAAAGCTGCGATGGAAGAAATTTTAAGACTAAACCCGAAACCCGGGGGGAGTGCAAAAGAAGATGGCAATGGGTTCAATCAAATTGTTATCCCCGATTTTACAATTGTGAATAATGCCGGCACCCTCGAGCTTAAACTCAATAGCCGTAATGCTCCTGAATTGCGGGTGAGTGGTGATTTTAAAATGATGATGCACGAGTATAAAGCAGGTGATAAAAAAGATAAGAAACAACGGGAAGCAGTGATGTTCATTAAACAAAAAATTGACTCCGCAAAATGGTTCATTGACGCAATAAAACAAAGGCAACATACTTTGTACAGTACAATGAGCACAATCATGGAACATCAATATGATTTCTTTTTAACCGGCGATGAAACACAGATGAACCCCATGATATTAAAAGACATTGCAGACAAAACAGGATTGGATATTTCTACCGTGAGCCGGGTTGCAAATAGTAAATATGTAGTTACCGAATTCGGAACCTATCCTTTAAAGTATTTTTTCAGCGAATCATTAACAACAGATACAGGGGAAGAAGTGAGTACCCGAGAAGTGAAAAAAATACTCAGTGGTTTGATAGAGTTAGAAAGCAAGAAAAACCCCCTGAGCGACCAGGAGCTCACAGAAGAACTAATTAAAAAGGGTTATAACATTGCAAGAAGAACAGTAGCAAAATACAGAGAACAATTAGATATACCGGTAGCAAGACTAAGGAAAGAGTTGTAGGTTGCCGGAAAAAACCGAGCACTTTCGGATTATTTTTACATATTATTTTTCACCAAGTACAGATTCTGGTTTTGAAAATATTTTTTGCTCATTTTATTTCAGTAGTATTCCAGCCATTGCTTTTGCCGCTTTATGGTACATTGTATATTATAATAGCTAACCCTTTTATGTTTCCTGATCCAGGAGAAAATTATACAGATCTACTTCGTATAGGCCTAAACACATTTTTTTTCCCTGCTGTAATCGTACTCCTCATGGCGGGATTAAAATTTGTGAAAGGTATTAACCTGCGGGAACGGCAGGATAGGGTAATTCCCTATATCGCTGCAATGATGTGTTATATATGGACATTTTATGTATATTATGAAAGTGGATTTAATCGCATAATCACCTTTATTTTGCTTGGCTCCTGCATTTCCATTGTGCTTGCATTTCTTATAAATGTGATACTTATGAAAGTAAGCATGCATACTACCGGAGCAGGAGGAATGGTTGCAATGATGTTGATTCTTATTCCTTTTTCACACGGTAATCCCCTGCTTATCTTCTTATTAAGCATACTCATTGCCGGTACCATTGGTTCAGCCAGGCTTGTTCTACATGCTCACACAAACCGGGAGGTTTACTACGGATATTTAACAGGGTTTTTTAGCTTTATGTTGGCAACAAACATTTTCAAATTCTGAAATTTTAATTTTATGAAGCAGTGTTGGGCTTTTTTGTTCATCATACTTTTTTGTAATACAATTGCTGCACAGGGGATTTCAGAGAAAGAATATTCTAAACATCTTAAAAGAATACAGCAATCAAAAGAGAAGGCTGAGGTTATAGTTAGCCTAGATACAATTTATAACAGAGGAATTGCTTATGCTATTTTGAGAAAAGTTGCTACTGCAGATAAAGATTACAGTGTAAAAAATCTGTCAGGAAATGAATTGATTTATTTTCGACTAAATAGTTTTAATGATGTAACGCCCACACATAATATTGGATCAGTTGAAAAAAAATATTATTATGAGATGCTTTTCACACCCAATAAGAAAAGGTGCGAAACTGAGTTTCTTTCTGTGGCGCAATTGACGAATTTTCTGGTGAAGAATAACCTTGTAGTGAATAACGATTTAAATTTACTTGCTGCGGATAGTTTAATTGCAGTTAAGGGGAACAAATTTTCAGAGGTACAAAATAAACCCCTTGAAATTTTCCAAAAGCAGGGTGAAATGAAAGAATTCAAACTGGTAGAAAGAGATAAAACCAAAATGATTGTCATTCGTAACGATGAAATTGAACAAGATGAAAAAATCATTGGCAGGATAACCATCAAAAAAGCAGAGGAAGGTTTGATCATTTATTTTTTATATACAATTCAACTGTTTGATGGAACGACAATAGCCAGCGCAAAACATCAAAGCCTGGGCAGCGAAGATGTTGAAATAAAAACAATGAAAGACAATAAGATTATTCGGATAACAAAACCTGAATATTGGATTGACAAAGCCATTGTGCAATACCTGATTGATAACGGGTATTTATAAAAGTGAAAACTCCCGGCAGAGCTGCCTGGAGTTTTCTTACCCTAAACCTAAAACTATGGAAAATCTCTACTTAAATGTAGATTCTTAAAGAACTGCACTTATAACTCAAAAACGATGCAACTTGTTGTGTAAAAGAGAAATTTTAATATTCTTTTACATTTTCTTGACAGTAATTAACAGTATCAAATCCCTGTATAATTGTTTACTAGCACCCAGCCAATAACCCCGTTAGCAAGTTTCACTTTCGCCCATTCTCCATCAGTATCAAGCACTTGCAGCTTCAAACCCTCATGTAGAATAGTGAGGTTTGTTTCGCTTTCAGAAGGTCCGCTTTTTACAATGGCGCTAGGGGAAGTTATAATGGCAAACATGACATTATTGTCGTAGGAAACTTTGCTAAACGTAGTAATTGAGGTAAAAAGAAACAGCAGGAAACAAATAACTGCTGCAAAAAATCCTATTTTACGAAATCTTATTTTTTTTGAAAAAAGATATAAAGCTAACCCCGGAAGGGAAAGCCAGCAGAGAAATATTGTTATAAGGCTCCAGGTTTTTGCAGTAAATAAATTCAGGGAAGCATGCCACCATTGTGTGATCAGCAATTCATCAACGGGTTGCAGCTTGTCTTTTATTCTAAGGTTTGCCAGGGATAGGTTGAATTTCGCATCTCTGTTTCGGGGTTCAAGGGAAAGGCAACGCTCATAATTTAAAATTGCATTACCCATCTTTCCATTTTTATAATAAGCATTACCTAAGTTGTAATAAATCTCTGCTGATGGGCCATTATTTTTCAGAAGAGTCTCATACATATAGGCAGCCTGGCTGTAATTCCTATTTTCATACAATGTATTGGCGGCAGAATAGTTTACAGAATCTGTTTGCGCAAAAGAATTCGGAGTTGCAAAAACATACAAGTAAAAAATCAAAACTCTTTTCATCCCTTTATCTCCGCTTCTAGTTTTGTTATTGTATGTATTGCCATCTGGTAAGTTTCTTCTAAACTGCTACTGGCAAGTTGGGGAGCGAACAACGCAAGTTCACAAGAATTTAATATTTGCAACATGTCGGCTATGGTTCCTTCACTCACTCTTTTCTGTAAAAGTATTCCCTCAATATTTTCTTTTGATAATTCACTTTGGGGGATATTGAATTTATCACTTAAGTATCCCCATAATGCCTTAATTGTCTCATTATAAAAACCTTTACTGTTGTTTTCTTTAGCAAGTACAGCAGCTTTCTTAAGCCGCTTTTTTGCAACAGGAGTGGCCATGCGGGTTTTCTTCCCAATTATATCTTCGTCCAATTTGTTTTTTTTACCTGCATAAATAAAAAGGAAAATGCCGAGCATAAAAGGTAACCCGATAGCAGAATAAAATAAAGGCTTATTCACTGAGGTTTCCGTTTTGTGAAATACAGGCTCGTTTCTGTTAATGAAACGAATGTCTTGAGCCAACATCTGTACTTCTTCTTTGTTTACTCCTGATACCTGGCTAGCTGTATAACCAGGGGCAGCTTCCACTGTAACATTATATGCTTCAGAAGATAAGGTGATGTACTGTTTTTGTTCAGGCGAAAAATAACTCCAGGTATGGGCGGGAATAGAAAATTCTCCCGGTGATCTGGGGATAAGAAAATAAGAGAATGTTTTTGAAGAACCGTTATTTTCTATTTCGGGTTCATAAGTTTCCCATCCAGGTGGCAGGCTAAGTTTTGGTGCGACAAAAAGATCAAGGTTCCCGTTTCCGGATATTTTAACTTTATAGGTGAGAGGTTCATCCGTAATTGTTTCTGTTGCATTTATTTCAGTTTGCATAGAAAAATTTCCTACTGCGCCGTTAAAATCTGAGGGCGAATTCGGAGGCAGAGTATTCACTTTTAATTTTACAGATGGCGAGTTTACACTTAACCTTACCTGCTCATAACTTGTAGAAAATGGGTCGTTAAAAAAATCATCCCATATATTATTACTTTTTTTCTGAGCTTTAACTTGTATTGCAAAAGCAACGGGTAAACTGAGAGGTTCAATAGTTATGTCGCCTGCTGTTTGTGAGGTTAATTTATATTGTTTGAGGATTTGTGAAGTAAAGTTTATGCCGTTTAGTATTTCTGTTTTAGGTAATTGATTTTGCGGGGTGATGTCTTCAGTGTAAAATCCATCAAACTTAGGAATTTGCGGATTGGCAGTAGGCGCCCACTTTAAAATTGCGGAGCGGCTTGCTTCATAGATTTTGTATGTAACAATAACCTGTTCGCCTTTGTAAATTTCCCCATCTGATATTTCAACCCTGATGAAAAAATTTTCTTTGGCATATTTAGTAAGATCTGTTGTTTGAGAGGAAGAGTTGTTTTGACCTGGCGAAGAATTACTTTGAGAGGCAGGCGCATCAGTAACTTCAATTGTAATAGTTTGTGATTTGAGTTCATCACCATTGCAATCGACAGAGGCGGCACCAATCGTAAATATCCCCGGATTTTTTGGTTGAATGACATAATTATAGGAAATACTCTGCGACATTTTTCCGTTATAATTTGAAAACTGCGACGATTGATTAGGCCCTCCAATTACATAAAAGTCAGCAAGCGTTGGAGCTTTGAAGTTTTTTCCATTGCAATTTGTGAGCGTAAAACTTAATGTGAGCCTGTCATTTACTGTTGCTTTATTTTTATTAATTGTAGTTGTAAAACTCACCTGCCCGGCAACTGGCAGTGCTGATAATAAAAGAATTATAAAAAGGTTATTTTTCATTTTCACCAATCTTTTTCAATTTGTACTCTTTGTGTTTCCATCCGTTGCATATTGAGTTTATCCTGTGTTTTTTTATCCTCATTATTTAGGGCTTGCATAATTCTTTCTAACTCTTCGGGCGAATACTTTTTCGGTTGTGGCTTTTGATTGTTTTGTTGTTCATTTTTCTGAGGGTCGTTTTGCTGGTTTTGCCCCTGCTGGTTTTCATCTTGTTTCTCATCTTCCTGCTTCTGTTGCTGCTCATCTTTATTTTGCTGATCTTGCTGTTGCTGGTTTTGATCTTGTTGTTGCTGTTGTTGCAATTTTTTTTGGGCGTATGCTAGATTATATTTTGTGTCCATGTCATTTGGATTTGCTTTTAATGCTTTTTTATAGGCATCAATACTATTCCCGTAATCCTGTTTCATAAGGTACGAATTCCCGAGATTGTGATAAGCTTCAGAACGAGTGGCCGGGTCAGTAGTTGTTTCACCCACTTTTTGAAAATGTTGCATTGCATCCTCAAATTTTTCCTGGCCGAACAGGGCGTTACCAAGATTGAAAATTGCTGGTTCATTTTTAGGGTTTTTTTGCAATGCTTGCTGGTATTGTTTCTCGGCTTCCGTAAAGTTTTTTTTGTTATAATTTTCATTGCCCTGCTGTACTGATTTGTTATCGGCCTGGGCTAAACAATGCAGAGAAAAAAAACTCATGAAAATGATGAAAATGTTACGCATTTGATTTTCTTTTTGACGTCCTAAAAAGGTCAATTGCATCAATCCATCTGGGCTTCTTGTCGCTCATAAAAAATTCCAGAGTTAAAAATATTAAACCCAGCACAAGAAACAATTGAAAATGATTTTTGTAATCAGTAAACTCAAAAGTATCCCCTTTATTTTTTTCTAATTCATCTATTTCTTGCCTCACAGTTTTTAAAACATTGCTTCCTTCACCAAGGTTCAGGTATTTTCCATTTCCGGCATCAGCAATTTCCTGTAATGCCTGCTCGTTCAGCTTTGTAAGTACAATGTTTCCAGAGTCATCTTTTTTAAAATCTGTACTGTTCCCTTTTTTTATTGGAATGGGAGCTCCTTTAGAAGTTCCAACACCAATAGCGATCAGTTTTATTTTTTTTTCGGCAGCTTTTTCCGCCAATTCCAAAGTTGCACCGTCATGGCTTTCGCCGTCTGTAATAATAATAATTGCTTTGTTTTCTTTCTTTGCATCACTCTCTGTATTCCCTGTTTCAAACGCCTGAAGAGCAACACTTATCGCCTCACCAACATTTGTTCCCTGAGTTTTTACCATGTTTGTATTAATTGTATTAAGGTACATTAGAGATGCAGAAGCATCAACCGTAAGAGGCATTTGAATATAAGCTTTCCCCGCAAAAACAACCAACCCGATCTTGTTTCCCGCAAGCGATTCAATAATTTGTGAAGCCAGTATTTGCGCCCGGGTTATGCGGTTGGGCTTTACATCTTCCGCCAACATACTTCTTGATACATCAAAACAAATAATAACATCACTCCCCTGGTTTTCTACCTTTTCTTTTTTACTTCCTAAACGCAGGTTTGCAAGAGCGATAACAAAAGAACTAAATGCAAGCAGCAACAACAAGAGTTTGAGGAACTTTCTCCGGGTTGAAAAACGATCCATCAGACCCATAACTAAAGTTGAGTCACCAATTTTTTTAATAGCCTTTTTGCGCCAATCGGCAGTAATAAAATACAGTAGCAATACAAGAGGAATTGCAAGCAGGAAATACAAATTGGATATATGTTCAAACTCCATTTATGTTATACTTCTAAATATGGTTTGTGATAAAATGATTTCAAGCAGTAAAAAAATTATGGCGGCAAACGCAAAAGGATAAAACTTTTCATCGTATCGTTTTGTAATACTTACATCTACTTTTTGTTTTTCTATTGCATCAATCTCTTTATAAATTTCTGACAACCCCTCTTTACTGCTTGCCCTGAAATATTTTCCGCCGGTAATATTGGCGATTTCCTGCATTGTGGGTTCATCAAATGCTTCGCTCGGATCAAGGTACCCGGCTTCCCTTCCGTTTTTATCAAATATCGGGATAGGCTCACCGGATTTTTTGCCTACACCAATTGTGTACACTCTTACATTCAGTTGCTGTGCAGCAGCTGCTGCATCAAGAGGAGAAAATTCGCCGGCATTTTTATATCCGTCTGTTAGCAGAATAATAACTTTTGTGTTTAACTGTGTGGTATCAGCAATCCGGTTCACGGCCATAAACAAGCCATCTCCCAGCGCTGTGCCTCCACCTAACTGCCAATTATCTACAAAATCAATTTGTGATTTCAACAAGTTGTGGTCTAAAGTGATAGGGCATTGTGTAAATGCTTCAGCTGCAAAAACGACCAGCCCGATCCTGTCATTTTTTCTTGCATCAATAAATTCTTTAGCAGTTACTTTGGCAGCTTCCAGCCTGTTTGGGCGCAGGTCAACTGCATACATGCTTGGAGATACATCCAGGGATATCAAAATATCAATTCCACGAGTGGAAATTTTTTCATTACTGAAACCGGTTTGTGGTCTTGCCAGGGCTATAACTGCAGAAGCAACAGCAAGGCAGCGCAAAACAAAAAGTGAAGAACGATATTTTACTTTTCCTGTATTTGATATCTGCTTAATGCCCGAGAGATCACTGGCTTTCATCTGCACAAATTTTTTCTTCTGGCTGTAATGATTTCTCCAGGCATATATCGGGATTAATGCAAGAGCCAGCAGATACCATGGATCAGCAAAACTGATATCAGCAAAATAGGTTTTTATATTTTCAAAAATGTCCTGCACTAATTTTGATTTGTTTCTTGTACTTTTATCTGTGTTGCTTCTACAAAGTCTTTAGCAGACTGCATAGCCAGATTATTTTCAGCAGCAAAGGGCCTGCTTTTAGCAAATTTTGCCAAGTCAGCATATTGCAAAATAGTATTAATATTATTTACCTGATGTGTGTCAATTCCTAAGCGGACGAGTGACTCAATGATTTCATCACTTGTGTTTTCCATGGCAGGTAAATGAAATCTCTGTTCTATATATGTTCTGATTATATCTGTCAGCTCTACATAATATTCTTTGGTTTTATCCTGCTGCCAGAGTTTTTTTTCTTCAAGTTGTAAGAGTTGTTTCATGGTGGTTTCATATAATGAAATTGCCGGAACTTTTTGGGGAGGAGTTCCAGTCTTTTTTTTGTTTTTCAATACCTTGTAAATCACAAAAATGAGTACACCCAGTGTTACAAGACCTATAAGAATATATAACCATATATAACTTTTGACCTGAACATTTTTTATATCTTTTATAGGTTTTATTGCTTTTGTAGTATCTACAGGTACAGAGTTTACTGTAAATAATATTGTATCTGTTTGCGCAAGAAAATAATTTGCATCATCCTGTTTCTTGTAAATCACTTTCACAGGGTTAAAACTGTAAAAACCGGAATCATAAATACTATACACAATCTCCTGGGTGTATTGAATTGTATTGCCTGATGTAAGAGTATCGACAGGCGAAACTGTGATTCTATCGAAAGTTGAAATACTGTCTGTGTCAGGAAGCTGAAGGGTGATATCTCCGGTTTTTGTTACTTTGATTTGGAGGCGGATATAATCGCCGATAAGATATTCCAGTTTATCAGTTTTTGCAGTGATGGATACATCTTGTGCAAATACAGGTAAAGTAAACACTGCAAAAAAGATAACAACACTATTCAAAAAAAATGTTTTCATACTTTATGTGATCATCTCTTTGCAGCTCTTTTCCTGAAAAAATTATGTAACTCTGTAACATAGGGCTTCAAGCTGTTAATGCTGATAGTATCGGCGCCAGTCTTTAAAAAAGTATTGGTAAAATATTCCAGGTTTTGAGTATATTTTTTTTTGTATTGTGTGCGGATATTTTTGTTAGAGGTATCCACCCAAAGTTGTTCTCCGGTTTCAGCATCAAACATCCTTATCAATCCAACATCGGGCAATTCCCTTTCCATTTCATCAAAAATATGTACACCTATAACATCATGTTTTCTTGCAGCAATACGCAGGGGCTTTTCATAGTTACCACTCATGAAATCTGAAAACACAAAAGCCGTACTCCGTTTTTTAATCACATTACTGAAAAACTCCAATACGCCAGATATGTTTGTACCATTGCTTTTCGGTTCAAACTCAAGCAAGTCGCTTATAATGCGTAAAATATGTGAGCGACCTTTTTTCGGGGGGATAAATTTTTCCACTTTGTCACTGAATAGAATTACGCCCACCTTGTCATTATTTGTAACAGCGCTGAACGAAAGCACTGCCGCAATTTCTGTTATAAGTTGGTTCTTCATTACTTTTTTTGTCCCGAAGTATGAGCTCTGGCTCACATCTATGAGCAGCATTACAGTAAGTTCCCTTTCTTCTTCAAATATTTTTACATAGGGATGTTTCATCCTGGCTGTAACATTCCATTCAATATTCCGAATATCATCGCCATATACATATTCCCTTACTTCACTAAAAAGCATACCTCTTCCTTTGAAAGCCGAATGGTACTCGCCCGAAAAGATATTTTGCGACAAACCCTTCGTCTTTATTTCTATATATCTTACTTTTTTGAGAAGAGTGGATTTATCCATAAATGAATTAATAACTTATGAGTGTTTTTATAAATGCATTGAATAAACTTTTGCTCAACTTGAATCTTTCATGCATGACTCATGGAACCTCAACAACATTAATAATTTCAGATATAATTTCTTCCGGAGTAATATTCTCCGCTTCAGCTTCGTAGGTCAGACCTATCCTGTGGCGCAACACATCATGGCATATTGCCCGAACATCTTCAGGTATTACATAGCCTCTGCGTTTGAGGAAAGCATATCCTTTGCTTGCCAGCGCAAGGTTTATGCTAGCCCTGGGGGAGCCACCGTAAGTGATCAGGTGTTTTAGTTTTTCAAGTTTGAAGTTTTCAGGATTTCTGGTAGCAAATACAATATCCAGGATATAATGCTCAATTTTTTCATCCATGTACACATCTTTTACAAGATTTCTTGCCCGCAAAATTTCTGCAGGGTCAATAACGGGTTGTATCTGGTAGGTTGTATTTGCTGTATTGTTCCGCATAATCATTTTTTCTTCTTCTTTTTGCGGATAAGTAATCACAACTTTCATCATAAATCTATCTACCTGTGCTTCTGGGAGAGGATATGTCCCTTCCTGCTCAATAGGGTTTTGTGTTGCAAGTACTAAAAAAGGTTCTTCCAGTTTAAAAGTATTTTCACCGATGGTGACTTGCTTTTCCTGCATGGCTTCCAATAAAGCGCTTTGCACTTTTGCGGGCGCCCGGTTGATTTCATCAGCCAGGATAAAATTTGCGAAAATGGGGCCCTTTTTTACAGTAAACTTATTGTCTTGCTGGTTATAAATAAGTGTACCAATAACATCAGCAGGTAACAGATCCGGGGTGAACTGAATCCTTGAAAAATGCGCATTGATGGCCGAGGCAAGTGTTTTAATTGCAAGTGTTTTTGCCAATCCCGGCACACCCTCTAATAATATATGACCTTGAGCAAGAAGCCCCAGTAAGAGCCTGTCAATCATATACTTTTGCCCCACAATAGCTTTGGAAGTTTCCATGCGGAGCAAATCAATGAAAGCACTTTCCTGGTGGATCCTTTCATTTAATTCCTTGATGTCAGATGCATTTAAGATATCCATACAATAAAACAAAATTAAGTCAGGCGCAAATTTAACACCATGTGGAGAAAAGAGACAATAATCACCTTTGTATTGTTGCACTCTTTCGGGTTAAATCTTGTTAATCTGTTTTATTCGGAACAACTTTGAAAAATTTTTAGATGGAAAAGAATACAGTAACAGCTACAGCAACAAGTGGCGAAGTGCATTACAGAACCTTAATGCAGGCAAGAACACATTTGTTATATACAGATGAACCGGAAGAAGATGGGGGAAAAGATTCAGCACCCAAGCCAGGAGAGTTATTATGTATGAGCCTGGCATCTTGCACAGCCATCACCCTGCAGATGTATGCAGGAAGAAAACAATGGGAAACAGGAACCATTACAGTGAAGGTGACAAGAATCATGGAAGAAAAACTGACACGGTTTGAAACAGATATTTCTTTTGGAAAAGAACTACCGGCGGAAATGAAAGAACGCCTGTATATCATCGCTAAAAAATGCCCGGTTCACAAAATATTGAGCAACCCGATTACTATTGAAACCAAAATTGCTGGGTAATGAATGATATTAAAACGAGGGCAGATATAGAACATATCATCAATACCTTTTACGAAAAAGTGAAAGTGGATGATGTGCTGGGATATATTTTCAATGAGATTGCAAATGTGAATTGGCAACATCATTTACCCGTGATGTATGATTTCTGGGATTTTACAATTTTGAACAATGGCAGCTATGCAAGAAATGTGATGACGCCCCATTTTGCCCTGCATGAGAAAGTAAAACTACAACCTGTACATTTTGAACGTTGGCTGAAATTATTCAACGAAACAATTGATGCAAACTATGCAGGAGAAAATGCTGATGCTATGAAGCAAAGGGCGCATGTGATTGCAGAAACTTTGAAGTATAAACTCGGGGAAAGGGATAAACTGAGTTTAATTTAAGCAGGATATTCAACAAAATTATTCTCTGTTTCAAATAACCTCACCTGGATATCATATTTCATTTCCAGCCTGCTGCGCAGTTTTTCGTATATCACTCTTGCTATATTTTCTGCAGTTGGGTTTAAAGTTTTAAATTCAGGAACATCTAAGTTAAGATTCTGATGGTCAAAAGATTCTATCACCAGTTCTTTAAGGAGATCATTTAAAATTTTCAGATCCATAACATAACCAGTTTCTGCATCAACCTCCCCGGTTACCTTTAGAATCAAAGTATAGTTATGCCCGTGAAAGTTAGGGTTATTACATAGCCCAAAAACCTTGTCATTAGTAGCATCATCCCACTTTGGGTTGTACAGGCGATGTGCTGCATTAAAAGTTGCCCGACGGTAAACTGCAGTTCTCATTTCATCACAAATTTACATCAAACCCAATCACTTATTTTCAATTAACTTTGTTCGTCAACATGCAGGGCTATTCTTCAATTTATGATTTTACTTTCCCGGCGATTGGCGGGGACGAAATTCGTTTTTCTGAATTCAGGGGAAAAAAGATTTTGATTGTGAACACAGCAAGTGAATGTATGTACACTGTGCAATTTGCACATTTGCAGGAATTACATCAAAATTTTTCTGATAAGATTGTGATCGTGGGTTTTCCTTCAAATGATTTCGGTGAACAGGAACCCGGCTCTAATATTGAAATCAAGAATTTTTGCAAATACCGTTACGGAGTAACCTTTCCTCTTGCTGAAAAAAGTTCTGTTATTGGTAAGGATGCAAACCCTGTTTTCAAATTTCTTACCTCCCTTGATTTTAAAAACGATCTGAACAAAACAATCACCTGGAATTTCCAGAAATTTTTACTGGATGAAACTGGGAAACTGATCACTGTTTTTCCTCCCGCAACAGAGCCGATAAATGATGAAATGATGAGTTACATAACATCCGCAATTGAGACAAATTCATGAAAAGAGTTCTTATTACCGGCGGTGCCGGGTTTCTAGGTTCACATTTGTGTGATAGATTCTTACAAGAAGGCTATCATGTTATTGCGATGGATAATTTAATTACAGGGTCACTTGAAAATATTAAACACCTGTTCGACAAAAAGGAATTTGAGTTTTATCATCATGATGTTTCAAAATTTGTTCATGTACCGGGAGAGTTGCATTATATTTTGCATTTTGCATCACCCGCCTCGCCGATAGATTATTTAAAAATCCCGATTCAAACTCTGAAAGTAGGATCGCTGGGAACGCATAATTTGCTGGGGCTTGCAAAAAGTAAGAAAGCAAGAATATTAGTTGCAAGTACAAGCGAAGTATACGGCGACCCGCTGGTACATCCGCAAAATGAAAATTACTGGGGTAATGTAAATCCAGTGGGTCCAAGGGGTGTGTATGATGAAGCAAAACGATTCCAGGAAGCCATCACCATGGCGTATCATACGTATCATCAACTTGAAACAAGAATTGCCAGAATATTTAATACCTATGGCCCCCGCATGCGACTGAATGACGGCCGGGCGTTGCCGGCGTTCATCGGGCAGGCTTTGCGGGGCGAGGATCTGACGGTATTCGGCGATGGCAGCCAGACAAGAAGTTTTTGTTTTGTAGATGATCTGGTGGATGGCATTTATAAATTATTATTGAGTGATTATGCTTTGCCTGTGAACCTTGGCAATCCCGATGAGATCACCATTAAAGAATTTGCAGAAGAGATCATCGCCCTCACAAAAACGAATCAGAAAATTGTTTATAAAGAATTACCTGTTGACGACCCTCAGCAGCGCCAGCC
>JBJXHH010000080.1:0-3282 GCA_046160675.1 Chitinophagales bacterium | reverse complement strand
CTGCAGAGTCGGATTCAAAAGATTCAATATACAGATAAGCGAGTATTGAGCTATGATAAGCAGTTGCAAATTCAACTTGTTTCTTACCCTCTATCTTCTGTAATAGTGGTACACAGTTCTGTGCTATAAGAAGTGCTGAATCGCCATAACCTTCATTCTTTATGATCTTTGCAAAAGTAAGTTCTGCAAAGAGTTGTTCAGTAAAATTGCCAGCACCTTTCGCAACGGCCAGAGCTTCCAGAGCAAACAGTTTTGCATTATCAGCATTCCCCAGATACACATTATAATTTGCAATCTGACGTAGGATGACAGCCTGCTTGCCAGCATCTTTTTCAGTATTTCTTTTTTCCTGAAGTTGCTCTATCATTTCATTGATGGTTTGTGCAGAGCAAACACCCTGATGCAGGAAGAGAAAAACAAATAAAATGTTCGCACAAGTTTTCATACCTAATCTATAGTCAAAATTAAGTACTATAAATGAATGGATTTATATTATCCGGCTCATTAAAGGGAAAGTAAAGCGCATACAAGAAAAACTTGTGTAACTTAGTAACCTCGCCTTATTCAGGCCTTAACTCCTTTGCGGTGATAGTTTTTACACAAAGGCGCCAAACGAAAAGGTTTATTTCACAATCTCAATCTTTCTCTCAACCTGCCAGTTCTCTGAAGTTATTTTCACTAAATAAACTCCGGCAGAATGATGAGAAATATCAATCATTGTTGTTTTGCTTCCCAGTTCAACAGTGTAAACAACATTACCCTGCATATCAAACAGGAAAAATTGTGCGGGAAGAGTTTCCGTTGATGTTATAGTTAGAAATTCAGTTGTGGGGTTGGGAAAGATATTGATTTCAGGTAAATTTTCATTTACCATCTCATTACAAACTTCAACAACAAATACAACAGTGTCAGCATTTGTGCAACCGTTTGCATCTGTGAAAGTATAAATTACAGGATGCGAACCGACTCCTGCTGCTGAAGGAGTAAATATGTTTCCTGTTATCCCACCGCCTGAAAAGGTTCCTCCAACAGGGTTTCCACTCAGTGGGAAGGCAGATTCCTGTAAACAAACTGTATCATCATGATTTATTGTAATATATACTTCCGGCAAAATCCCTTCTATCACTTCTATCTCGTCATTGCTGTTGCAGCCTGTTAAAGGATCAGTAACTATCACAGAATAAATTCCGGGTTCAACTATTTCAATAGTTTGTGTCGATACTCCTGTATTCCATAGAAAGTCAGCGCCTGTATTTTCTGCATCCAGCATGGCTGTTTCTCCATCACACAAAATAAAATCATCACCTAACTCAACAATAGGATTTGCTTCAACTGTTATTGTAACAAAATCAAAAGCTACACAGCCTCCGGCGCCAGTTACCAGCACGGCATATTCTCCTGCTTCACTCACGAAAATAGTTTGTGTTGTTTCGCCTGTGCTCCAGCTATACATTGAACCCGGGTTTCCTGCATCAAGCATGATCGTTTCTTCTTCACAGAAAGAAAAATCGGCGCCCAACTCTACAACAGGAATTTCATAAAAAGTAACAGTTATCTCATCATACACACTGCAGCCTGAGGCATATGAAACCAACACTGAGTAAGTTCCACTTTCAGTGACGTCAATCGTTTGTGTTTCATCTCCTGTGTTCCAGTTGTACGTTGCGCCTTCGTTTGCAGCATCTAACAAAACAGTTTCACCTGTACATGTTTCAATATCACTTCCCAATTCAAGTACCGGAGAAATTACTTCAATATGTGTGATGATGGTACTGTCGCAACCTTCCACCGGGTCATAAGAATCATAATATTCCCCTGCTTCAGTCTGCCATGCGCCGCCTGCATAAATACTGTCGCCCTCGCAGATGCTGAAGAAATTATTGATCGTGTAACTGTTGCAATATTTTGCTGCAAAGCCATTCCATCCGGTCCATTCTGCAGAGAGTTCATAAGTGTCTGTGCCGGGATCAAAATCTACTGTGTACTCAAAAAATCCGCTGAGAAAAATGGCTCCATCGCTGCCAATATAAAGTTGGTTCAAATGTTCCTGCCCGGTGCTTCCTATCACTTCATGACTTAGATAAATACCTGCCGTGTCCCAGGTAGAAAAGAAAATATCTGACGAACCCGCAGATGTTTCAGAGGCGGTTCCGCTGCCGGGGTCAAGATCAAGGGTGAAATAAAAATCGGAAGAAACAAGCAGGTCGCCCGTAGCATCAATGGCAAGCCCGTACACATAATCATTATTTGTAGAATTGCCGAGAGTTTGCACCCAAACATAATTTCCATCGCCGGTAAATTTTTCAATGTACATGTCAGTAAACCCTGCGGAAGTTTTATTTACAGTTCCGCTGCCGGGTTTAAAATCTACTGTTCCGCTGAAGTATCCGCCATGATAGATCATATCATTTTCCGCATCATAAAAAATGATTTGCCCGAATTCATCACTAGTACCTTCCATTTGTTTCACCCACATGTAGTTTCCATCGTTGTCATATTTCGCTACAAAAGCATCAGCCCCAAAAGCATATGCAGTCAAACTGGTAGTTCCGGTACCGGGGTCAAAGTCCACTGTTCCAAAAAAACCACCTGTGAAATACATATTGCCAGCAGCATCTGTAGTAAAATCATTCAGGAACAGAGAAGCAGTTTGTTTCGCCCATTGTAGATTTCCATCAGCATCAAACTTTGCGTAAAATGTTGCATCTGAACCAATGGCAGTAAGTTCATATTCAGTAGCCGATGGGTCAAAATCAACGATGTTCTGAAAATACCCGGTTAAATAAATATTATCGTCAGCATCAATGCCGATACCGTCAGAATGTTCATAGCCAGTGCTTCCGAAAGTAGCGACCCAAAGAAAATTTCCGTCCGTGTCATACTTTGCGAAATATCCATCTTCGTTGCCTGCACAGCTTACGCTGTAGGTAGCAGCAGATGGATCGAAGTCGAGTGTAGCTTTAAAATAACCAATTATATAAACACTGCCTTCGCTGTCGGTAATGATCTCTTTCACCCCCTCATACAAGCTGCTGCCAAGCTGGATGGCCCAGAGAAAGTCGCCGCCGGCATTGGTTTTTACAATGGCTATGTCGTTACTACCTGTGGAAGTTAGGTTGCTGGTTCCTGCGCCCGGGTCAGCGTCCAACGAATTATAAAAATTGATGGCGTTATAGACATTTCCATCAGCATCTGTGGTAATGGAGGCAACGGCCTGTGATTCGTTGCCGTGAAAATTATTTGCCCATTCCAGGCTTTGTGTGTGTGCTTCGGATAGCAGAA
>JBJXHH010000079.1:0-12138 GCA_046160675.1 Chitinophagales bacterium | reverse complement strand
TTTTACAAGACAGACTGGTTACGGAAGCAAAACGGGAACTTTACCTCACAAACAAAACGGTAAAAGAGATAGCTTACAACATCGGGTTTAATGATGAATATTATTTCAGCAGGATGTTTAAAAAAGCCACAAAAGTTTCTCCGAAATTCTACAGAGAAACACTCGGCATCTACAGGTAAAAAGAATTGTCATGTTACTTTCAAAATCATGACAACGGAAAGATTATGCATCATTTTGTTTCTTTTGTCCATTATAGTGAGGACTGTAAGCATTTATGTTTGCCGAAAATAAAATATTATGAAAAAACATGTGATACTGCTTTCCATTGCCTTTGCAGGCATGGTAATGTTTTCTTCCTGTACGGAAGATCCGGTTGAAGTTATTATTGACTCTAATTTGCCCAACGGCGACCTTTCTGTTTCTAGGGCGGGGAGTTTTATTGATCAGAATGCTGCCGGAAGTACTGGTTCAGCTGAGTTAGGCACCGATGAAGAAGGCGTTCAATTCCTGCGTTTTGACGATAGTTTTATGACAGCACTTGGCACAGGTACAGTTACTGTATATTTCTCCACTTCGATGGATTACATAGCTGATCCTGCCACAGGCAACCCTGACCTGCGGTTGGTAGGAATTTGCCAGATGAATGGGGAAAATTTTTACAAACTTGACCCCACTGTAGGTTCTGAGTTTACACATGTTATACTTTGGTGCGGTTCTGCCAATATCCCTTTCGGATATGCTGAACTCAATTGATGGTTATTCGGATGAAGTAAATATACCCGGTACAAAGCCGGGTGTATTTATTTAAACTAGAAGGATGCAATTAAAATTAATTCAGACATGCTTTGTATTGTTTCTTCTTTCCTTCAATGTTTTTAGTCAAAGCGGGTGGGTGAAAGAAAAAAATGAATGGTATATAAACTCAACTCTGCAATATGCCGCATCAAACAACTATTATAACACAGACGGGATACTCATTACAACCAATACTTACACATCTGCAGGGCTTTATTTCTATGGTGAACTTGGTATAACTGATTACCTCACACTTATCAGCAGTATCCCTGCTGTGAAATTTCAAAAATTTGAAGGCACAACAACCACTGCTGGTTTCGGTGATGTTTTGTTGGGAGGAAAAATTGGTGTTTTAAAAAATAAATTTCCACTTTCTGTAGGAATTTATGCAGAAATCCCCAGCGGCACTTCAGAATTATTTGCCCAGGTTATTGAAAATCCTATTGAACAAATTAACCTTCCATCAGGCGATGGTGAATTTAACCTGAGAACTGAGATTGCCCTATCACATTCTTTTTTTCCTAAGCCTTTTTATGCTTCTGTTTATGCAGGCTATAATTTCAGAACCATGTTTGATAACACGATGTTTCATGATCAGATTTATAACGGGGCAGAAGTTGGATATGAATTTATGAAAAAATTCTGGCTCATCGCAAAGCTCAACACTCAAATTACCCTTCAGGATGAAACCCTTTCCGGCATTGACTTTACAAGAGGCGAAGGAACTGAATTTTCAAAATATCAAGTATCCATTCTTTTTCCTTCAACTACTAAATGGAGCCTGAGTTTTTTTTATACTGGTTATATGAATTTCCCCGTTACTCTTAAAAACGTTTATGCAGCCGGGAATTTCGGGCTGAGTTTCAGTTTGAAGAAATGATTGTTCGGTTTTCCGTAGAATACTTCTGTTTAAGTTATCATAAACAGCTCCCGGAATAAAAACGTTTTACTATATTAATTTGTCATGCTGGCAAGAGTTGAGGTTGTACTTCATAAAAGTAACCATACTCGCCTGCATGTCTTTCTTTTTCGTCAATCTTTTTCTCTTATTTTTACACCCTCAAAAAAATCAACATCATGCAAAGATTCAGCATTGCTTTTTTACTCATTTCTTGTATTTTCATTTCCTGCACCGAGGGCGGCAGTAAGTCGGCCAAAGAAAAGACAGAACCCTCAGAAGCCGATAGTAACTTTCTGTGGCAAACAGAACAAGTAGCTGATGTTGGAATCTTACGATACAAGATAAATAGTTGGGAAAACCTCAGCCTACAGCAAAAACAACTGGTGTATTATCTTACACAAGCCGGCTTGAGCGGCAGAGATATCATTTATGATACGAACTATCGTTTTAATCTTGCTATCAGAAATGCAAATGAAAACATCATCAAAAATTATAAAGGAGATAAAAATGCCGAAGATTGGCGGCAATTCATGATCTACACAAAACGGATCTGGGTCAGCAATGGCATTCATCATCATTATGCTTCGGACAAATTCATTCCCGGGTTTTCGAAAGAATACTTTCAATCTCTGCTAACATCTACAAATACAATTCTGAGTGATGAAATTATTACAACAATGTTTGACCCCGGCATTGACAATAAGAAAGTAAATCTTGATGCGTCGGAAGACCTGTTACTGAGCAGCGCTGTGAATTTTTATGCGCCTGATGTTTCTCAGAAAGATGCTGAAACATATTATGAAAAAGTTATTGACAAGAATGATACTACTCCCGTGGAACATGGCTTGAACTCCACCCTTGTGAAAATGCCTGATGGAACTTTGAAAGAAGAAGTGTGGAGCGCAAACGGAAAATATGCTGATGCCATGAAACAAATTGTATATTGGCTGGAAAAAGCTGTTACAGTTGCTGAAAATAAGAAGCAGGGAGATGCTTTAAAATTATTGATTGAATATTATAACACCGGAGACCTTGAAAAATGGAGCGCCTATAATCTTGCCTGGGTAGAAGCAACGGAAGGTGATGTTGACTATATTCAAGGCTTTGTGGAAGTGTACAACGATCCACTGGGATACAGGGGAAGTTATGAAAGTATTGTGCAGCTAAAAGATTTTGAAGCAAGTGAACGTATGAAAACGCTGGCAGATCATGCACAATATTTTGAGGATAACTCGACTATTTTACCTGAACACAAAAGAAAAGATGTAGTAGGTATTACTTATAATATTGTAAATGTAGCGGGCGCAGCAGGTGATGCAGCGCCACCTTCAGCTATTGGTGTGAACCTTCCAAACTCAAACTGGATAAGAGAAGATTATGGGAGTAAAAGTGTGAGCCTTGGAAATATCGTTGAAGCCTATGATAATGCAGGTGGGCCCGGGTTGAATGATGAATTTTGTTACAGTGTAGCTGAAAAAGAAAGAGCTGCAAACCATGCTTCATTGGGTAGCAAAATGCACACCGCCATGCATGAAGTAATTGGGCATGCAAGCGGAGTTATCAATGAGGGAGTTGGTGATCCGAAAGAAACCTTAAAAAATTATGCTAGCTCCCTTGAGGAAGCCAGGGCTGATCTTGTTGCATTGTATTTTATCATGGATCCGAAATTAGTTGAATGGGGTCTGCTCCCTTCACTCGAAGTTGGAAAAGCACAGTATGAATATTATATCCGAAACGGTTTGATGGTACAACTGCGCAGACTTGAGTTAGGGAAAAATGTCGAACAAAGTCACATGCGTAACAGGCAAATGATCTCCCAATGGGTGTACGAAAAAGGGAAAGCCGAAAATACAATTGAGAAAAAAACTGAGAACGAGAAAACCTATTTTGTAGTAAATGATTACGATAAACTCAGAAAATTGTTCGGTGAACTATTAAAAGAAGTGCAACGCATAAAAAGCGAAGGCGATTATGAAGCAGGTAAAGCATTGATTGAAAACTACGGAGTGAAAGTTGATAAGCAGATACATACTGAAGTATTGGAAAGAGCAGGTAGACTGAACATACCCCCATACTATGGTTTTATACAACCTGTACTTGTACCTATAACTGATAAGAACGGTACAATAACAGACATCAAAGTTGAATACCCGAAAGATTTCACTGAGCAGATGTTGTATTTTGGGGAGAAGTATTCATTCCTGAAATAAATCCCGTAGAAGATATACGTTTTATATTCTGAAGTGAATACTCATCAAAAAAACTTTTTGCATGAAACATTTTTACATTCTGTTTCTGCTTGGTTCTTCGCTCCAGGTTTTTTCCCAAGGAGTAAAGTATTCCGTAAGTGAAGGTAGTGCCATAGGCCCATTTGCCGGTTATGTAAAACTGCAACATGAAACGCTTGACAGCTATATGCAGGTAGTTTCTGATTCATTGCAACTTACTTCTCCCCTGTTCATTAACAAGGCTATTCCATTCGGGTTTGAATATGTTACTCACATGGAATTAATAGAGTTTGAAGGAGGCATTGAATTTCTTTTTACTTCTGATGAACAACTTACACCGAATGGAAGCAAGGTGAAGTTTACAAACAATACCCTTGGCATTAAAGCCGGTTTGAATATTTTTCCGATACGATTTGCATTCGCTGGTCTTTCATTCTCGGCCAATGCAAACTCTGGAAAAATCCTGCTTTCTGAAAGTGATACTGCTGACGAGGTTTTGTTTCTAAGTCACATTGAAGATCAACCGGGCGAATTAGCCAACCCTTTTCTTGGATATAGCTTTACGATGCGTTTGCAGGCTGGAATCAATATTCCTGTTTCGAAAGAAACATACACTGTTATCCGACTCACTCCATTTTATGATCTCGGCTTAAATCAGTTTAATTTTTACAAAGCTTTTGATCAGCGATTAATAAATTATGATGGAGAAGAGAAAACAAAAGTAAAAGGCTTGGGTGTGAGAATGAGTGTGCTGTTCGGTTTAAACGGGTAAAATCTGTTTACGAAATATTTCGTAAAGGTGTAATATTATCTTCCCTGCAAATTCCTGGAAAAGTTGCAGTCTTATATAATCATTCTGTAAGAGTTGTGAATATCTGAACATGTTCAGCGCCTCCTCCGTTTGAAAATTCAACTACTCCCTTGAGGTTCAAGTATTTCTTACTTTGCCAGATTTCTATGCCTTTCCATTCTCCACCGCAGCGGTTGGTAATTGTACCACCATCAACAATCAACTTTGCAGTAGGTTTCACAATAATTTTTGCGTCCTGAGGCAAGGCAAGTGTACATTTTACAATAAGAGTAGCCCCCTCCCCGATTACTATATCAGTATTAAATTCTCTCCCGTTGAAGAATGTAACTGTTGTATCCTTTGGTATCCTAATTGGTTGCAGGCTATCATAAACACACCATGTTTGCACCAGTGCAGTTCGCTGGTTGGAATTTTCCTTCCAGAAATTATAATGAATTTTTGCCAGCTGGCAAGGTGTTATAGCACATTGACATCCATTATAATCCATCATATTGTTAGAAGTTAGCCCATCACAAGGCGGCACCCCGGTTGCTTCCCAACATCCTGCATGCAAAGGAGTATCATCACATCCGTCATCCATTTTCCAGGTATGATTCAAACCAAGACTATGGCCTATTTCATGATTAAGCAATCCCGCATAAAATCCTGCGCCTTTTGTGTATGGATTTCCTTTTCCATCATACAAGATATTTGAAAAACCTCTGTAAGGCCCGAAAATTTTTATGTTATGCCCGAAAGATGCACCAGAACTTGTAGATTTATATGTCGGGCTGGGTATACTGTCAGGATGATGTTCTATAAAATAAATATTCATAATGGTATCCACCCCTACGGCATTTTGAAACATGCGTTGATCACCAAGCGAATAGGCTCCCTTTTTTTTTCCATTACTATAATAACATGCGCTGTCATCATTATGATAATAGATGCCATCATTACCGGTGATGGGATCTTTAGCAAGGATAATCCTGTATTGCACCGGCAAAACAGGTGTTGCATTATCAGCTGGTAGATTCATTTTAGCATTCAGTGATAACTTGTAATTAGAAATTTTTATCAGGTCATCTACAAATGTTATCGCCTCTTCATTGCTGAAACTTCCCCCTCCTTCAGATGTTCTCATTATATGAAAATTTACCCGGATGTAGCGCATTTGTGTAAATACATCGGGTTGATAAAATGCAAAGTCAAAACAAGTTGATGCTTCTTTTGTATAACTGGCTTGAATAACTTCTGATTCCTGCAAAAAATATTTGTTGTACTTTGGTGAGCAGGCCGCAAACAGAAGCAGCGAAAATAAAAACAGTAAAGTGTTTTTCATTCGTATGCAAAAGTACAAGAAAGGGGCATAATTCATGACAATAATATGCAGGTTCAGTATTCCTATATTTGTGGCAAAAAACTATGGCAAAGTATGAGTTAAAAACAAAAGTGAGTGATGCCAGCGTTGAGAAATTCCTACAATCTGTTACTGACGAAGAGCAAAGACAAGACTGTTTAAAGTTGTTCGCATTATTTAAGAAAATAACAAAACATGAACCTAAACTTTGGGGCTCAAGCATTATTGGGTTTGGCACTTACCATTATAAATCAAAAAGTGGGCGGGAAGGCGATTGGTTTCCCACGGGATTTGCACCCCGGAAAGAGAACATGACCGTTTATATAATAGCAGGTTTTGAAGAACAAAAACAGTTATTAAAGAAACTTGGTAAATTTAAACTTGGTAAAGGATGTTTATACTTCAGAAAACTGAGCGATATTGATGAGGCAGTTTTGAAAGATCTCATTAAATCGGGATTAGAGGTAATGAAGAAAAGAAACACACTATAAGGATGTAGACCATGCAACAGATACAGAAACCCTCCTTTCAAGAAGCCCTTCGTTTTTGGTTTAAACTCGGTTGGATAAGTTTTGGCGGACCCGCCGGACAAATAGCCATTATGCATGAATTTTTGGTGGAGAAGAAAAAGTGGGTCAGCGAAAAAAAATTCCTTCATGCTTTGAATTACTGTATGTTGTTGCCCGGCCCCGAAGCACAGCAGCTTGCTACTTACACAGGATGGTTACTACATGGCGTAAAAGGTGGAATAACTGCAGGTTTGCTTTTTGTACTTCCCTCGGTCTTCATATTGCTGGCTTTAAGCATTTTTTATGTTGAATTCGGAAAAATCCCATGGGTGTATGCAATGTTCAATGGGCTGAAACCTGCTGTAGTTGCTATAGTTATTGTAGCCCTTATCAAGATCAGTAAAAAATCATTGCAATCTAACTTACATTATATCCTCGCTGCGCTGAGTTTTATAGCTATATTTTTCTTTAACATTTCTTATCTATTAATCATTCTTTCTTCAATTATTATTGGTGTTCTTTTTACAAAAGTCCCTGCTCTAAAAAAGAGTTCTTATATAAAAATGAATCCGTCTGCAGAAGCAAAAACTGATGATGAAACAGGATTTTATATTACCTCAAAAAGTGTTATTCCCGGAGTTGGTTTTCATCCCGGCATATTGATGAAACAAGTTGCGATATTTTTCTTATTGTGGCTTGTTCCGCTTGCCTTCTTTTATAACTGGTCGCATGATTTTGTTTTTTGGAAAAACCTTTCTTTTTTCTTCACACAATCAGCATTTGTAACATTCGGAGGGGCCTATGCAGTGTTGCCTTACGTTGCACAACAAGCAGTAGAATCCTATCAATGGCTCAATAGTTTACAGATGATTGACGGGCTTGCTCTCGGTGAAACCACCCCCGGTCCGCTCATCATGGTATTGGCTTTTGTAGGTTTTATGGGAGCTTACCATCACTTCGGAAATGCAATTGCAGCAGGTACTATCGGGTTACTTACAACTACGTATTATACATTTCTCCCGAGTTTTTTGTTCATTTTCGCAGGAGCACCATTGATAGAAAGAACGCAGCAAAATAAAACAGTAAAAAATATTCTCGGTTTTGTTACTGCGGCAATTGTAGGTGTTGTTTTGAATCTTACAATCTATTTTGCAGAGGCAGTTTTATTCGGGAAAAACTATTCGTCGTTCAGTGAAATTTCTTTTGAAAATTTCAGCCTGATAAATCTTGGATGGATCATTATTTCTTTTATTGCCTTACAAAAGTTTAAGATTGATATGATAAAATGGATCCTTGTGAGTGCCTTGTTCGGCTTGCTTGTGTATTTCCTATTCTGACATTCTTTGTTTTTGTTTACTTTCACGGCAGATTTTTTTATGCAATTTATGAAAGCTGTCTTGTGTTTACTTGTGGTTTCAGGGCTTATTTATTTATTCAGCCATTCCCTTGGCCCATTGCCGCCTCTTGGAAAAGTTCTTGACCCTGTGCATGGTTTTATGGCAAATGCAGAAACAGAAAAAGACTTAAAAGACGAAACTGAATCTCTCAGCTCTCCTGAAAATGATTCCAACACATTAACTCAGAAAATCAATGGCAATGTGTTTTTTGATGACAGGCTTGTTCCTCACATATTTGCCGATGATATGTATTCGTTATACTTTATACAGGGATATGTTACTGCAAAGTACCGCCTCTGGCAGATGGAGACGCAAACAAGAGCTGCTGCAGGCAGGCTGAGCGAAGTGCTTGGAAAAGATCTTTTGAATTATGACAGGGAACAGCGGAGGATCGGGATGGGTTTCGCTGCCGAAAATGCTCTGAAAGAGCTACAAAAAGATACGAGGCTTTATGATTTGATGCAAGCTTATGCCGACGGGGTAAACAAGTACATTGAAACATTAGACTATGCATCTTACCCGCTTGAATATAAACTTATTGACCACGAGCCCGAACCCTGGACATTGCTGAAAACAATGTATTTGCTGAAATATATGTCAAATACACTAAGTGGTTTTGATGATGATGTTGAGTTTACGAATATTTTAAATAAAATAGGAAGAAAAGATTTTGATATTTTGTTTCCTGATCGCCCAAAAGGAATTGTACCTATCATTCCTGCTGAAAAAAAGTATGATTTTAATGTTGTCGAAAGCGATTCTTCACAGCAAACAATTATATCGGACTATTATGCTCCGTCAAATGACGAAACAATTTCGAATAAAGAAAAAAATCAAGTTGGGAGTAACAATTGGGTAGTGGGGAAAGAAAAAACAAAAAACGGGAATGTGATTCTTTGTAATGACCCACACCTCCAACTCAATTTGCCCTCTATCTGGTTTGAAGTACAACTCAATTCTCCTGAAGTAAATGTGTATGGGGCTTCCCTCCCCGGTGCCCCCGGAGTTGTAATTGGTTTTAACGACAGCATTGCATGGGGTGTTACTAATGCGGGGAGGGATGTGCGAGACTGGTATGCAATTGATTTTAGCGATGCATCGAAAAAGGAATACAGGTATGATGGAAAGCTTGCTAACACAACACAACGAATTGAAGTTATAAAAGTGAGAGGTGAAAAAGATTTTGTTGATACTGTTCTGTACACACACCATGGTCCGTTGGTTTTTAATGGTTATGCGGGAGGCGATTCAACACAATATTCAAAACTTGCAACGAAAGAAAACCTTGCAATGCGATGGGCTGCACATGATGCATCAGAAGAAATAAAAACTTTTTACCAGTTAAACAAAGCTAAAAACTATGATGATTATCTTGAAGCAATTTCCTATTTTGACTGCCCGGCACAGAATTTCATTTTCGGAGCTGTAAATGGTGATATAGCAATCACACAACAGGGAAAATTTGCGATAAAAAAACCAGAAGCCGGAAGATTTGTTCTTGACGGAAGCAATCCTGCCGATGACTGGAATATATTTATCCCTGACGAACAAAACCCAACTATAAAAAACCCTCAGCAAGGATATTTGACATCTGCAAACCAGCACCCAACGGATGCTTTTTATCCATACTATTATACAAGTTTCGATTTTGAGTACTTCAGGAATGTAGTACTGAATAAGGAACTTCAAAAAATGGATTCCATCACAACTGAAGATATGCGAAGTCTGCAACTCAATAATCTGAATTTGCTTGCAAGCGAAATTCTTCCCTATTTGCTTTCATATGTCCATTCCTCTGAAGAGGTACATAATTCATTATCACAATGGAATTATTATAATGACGCTGATGCATTTGCGCCAACTTATTTTCAAATCTGGTGGGATACATTGTACAATTTACTCTGGGATGAGTTTCAGGACGCAAACCTACCTTTAAGAAGTCCGGGAAAGTATGAAACCGTGCTTGCAATAAAAGAACTTCCCGGCGAATACATTTATTTTGATGACGCAAGAACACAGGAAAATAAAGAACATCTTGGTGATATTGTAAATGCAAGCTATACCGCTATGCTTCAAATCGTTGATTCTTTACGAACGAAAGATCCTGAGCTTTTAAAATGGTATCAGTATAAACACACAGATATCATGCACATTGCACAAATACCTGCATTTAGCAGGTTGCAGATTGAAAATGGCGGTTATAGAAATATTGTGAATGCCACAAGTGAAAAAAACGGCCCAAGCTGGCGAATGGTAGTTGAATTATCTAACCCTATCAACGCTTTTGGAGTATATCCCGGCGGACAAAGTGGAAACCCGGGTAGCATGTACTATGATAACTTTATTGATACCTGGTCAGCAGGGGGAAATTTTAAACTCAACTTTTTTGCAAGGATAGAAGATGCAAGGAATGATACAAAATTCAGCCTAACTTTCAACTAACATGAAATATATTGTATCAATTTTAACCGGGATAGTGCTTTGCATTCTTGCACAAACTTACATTTCTATCTGGTGGATTTTTGCTCCTGTTGCTTTTATGCTTGCATGGCTCATGCGATATAAAACAGGAAGGAAAAGTTTTTTTTCAGGGTTTCTTATCGTTTTCATTTCCTGGATGGTTCTTTATGTATTTAAAGATGCTGCAAATAGTTCTTTATTAAGTGAAAAAATGGCTGCTTTATTTTCCTTACCGAATAATTATGTATTATTTCTCGTTTCCTCATTGCTGATGGGCATCCTTGGTGGCCTCTCCTCTTTGGCAGCTTATTATATTGGCAAAAAATAAATTTACTTTTCATGAAGCAATTTGATATAGTGCTACTTACGCAGGAAAAATATGTGTTCCCGGAAGAGCTTTCTGAGTATAATAAGAATATATTGATTGAGGATGCTTTGCTTCGGGCGGCGTTAGAGGAAAATAATTTACGAGTTATACGCAAAAGCTGGGACGACAGAAACTTTAACTGGGAGGAAGCAAAATATATTGTACTCCGAACCCCCTGGGATTATTTTCATAGGTTTGATGAATTCTTTTCCTGGCTTGAAACAACTTCACAGGTATCTGAGTTTATTAATCCATTGGAGACAATAAAATGGAACATTGATAAACATTATATACTTGATCTTGCAAGCAAAAATATCCCCATAGTTCCAACAATAATTATTGAACCCGGAACAGCCACAACGCTTGCTCAGGAATTTGAAAAAGCAGGGTACAAAGAAATAATTATCAAACCTGCTATTTCAGGCACAGCAAGACATACTTACAGAATTACCGAAACATCAATTGAAATACATGAAAAAATTTTCCGAGAACTGGTTTTGAAGGAAAGCATGCTTATTCAGCCTTTCCTGGAAAGTATCCTGACAAAGGGTGAAATAACCCTGGTTGTGTTGGGTGGAAGATTTTCGCATGCTGTTTTGAAAAAAGCAAAACAAGGGGATTTCCGTGTCCAGGATGATTTTGGCGGCACTGTACATTACTATGACGCTTCAAAGACTGAGATAGAATTAGCTGAACAGATCATGCAAAGCGTTTCTCCCTTGCCTTTGTACGGAAGAGTTGATCTTGTATGGGATGAAAATGATGATCTTGTTGTCTCCGAACTTGAATTGATAGAGCCTGAACTTTGGATGCGTTTCAAACCATCTTCCGCAAAAGTGTTGGCGGAGAAAATTTATCAAAAATATTTTAATCCTGAGTAGAGATTTGCCAATGATAAATCACTCACTCAGAAATATTTACCCGTTTGCTTTTTTATGATCAGCAAGGAACTGCGCAAGCCCAATGTCAGTGAGAGGATGTTTGAACAAGCCCATGATGGAACTTAACGGGCAGGTAACAACATCAGCACCCGCTTCTGCACATTTTACAATATGCAACGGGTTTCGGATTGATGCAGCTAATACTTCAGTCTCAAAACCGTAATTGTTATAAATATGTACAATCTGTTCAATCAGTTGAACACCATCCCAATTACCATCATCTATCCTCCCAATAAAAGGAGAAAGGTATGTTGCACCTGCTTTTGCAGCAAGTATCGCCTGCCCTGCGGAAAAAACTAACGTACAATTTGTGCGTATGCCATTATCAGTAAACCAGCGGATTGCTTTTATACCTTCTTTTATCATCGGCACTTTCACAACAATATTCGG
>JBJXHH010000078.1:0-21921 GCA_046160675.1 Chitinophagales bacterium | reverse complement strand
GGCTGGATTCGAACCAGCGGCCTCCTGCTCCCAAAGCAGGCATTCTAACCGGGCTGAACTACACCCCGAACTACCAAAAAAAGAGCTTTTTGCGGTGAGGGAGAGATTCGAACTCTCGGTACCGTTTCCAGTACGGCAGTTTAGCAAACTGCTGGTTTAAGCCACTCACCCACCTCACCATTTTTTTCGTGGGACGGCAAAGGTAAAAAAAATCCGGGATGCTATAACAATGATCCCGGATTTCAATAAGTCGAAGGTTTAAGTTATGAGATGCTTAACTGAATTTTCTTGGTAAGGTCATCCACACTTTCCTTGAATTTTGTGTCAGTATCCATCAGGTTTTGTATTGCCTGGCAGCTATGTATCACTGTTGAGTGATCTCTGCCGCCAAAATGTTTCCCGATAGACTTTAGTGAATTTTTTGTGAAATTCTTACTTAGATACATGCTGAGTTGCCTTGCCTGTACAATTGCCCTTTTTCTTGTTTTTTCCCGCAGTTTATCTACTGGTACTTCAAAATAATCACAAACAGCTTTTTGAATAAAGTCAATAGAAACCTCCCTGCTCATGTTCTTTACAAAATTCTTCACAATTTTCTTAGCGAGGTCAAGGTCAATCTGTTTTTTATTCAGTGATGCCTGGGCAAGGAGGGAAACCAGAGCTCCTTCCAGTTCACGGACATTATTTGTGATATTATAAGCAACAAACTCTACTACATCTTTCGGTAACTCAATTCCATCAGCATACATTTTCTTTTCCAGTATTGCCACTCTTGTTTCAAAGTCAGGTGATTGCAAATCGGCGCTTAATCCCCATTTAAATCTTGAAAGCAGGCGTTCTTCGACTCCTTCCAGATCTCTTGGCGGTCGATCTGAGGTAAGTATGATTTGTTTGTTTTCCTGGTGCAAGTGGTTAAAAATATGAAAGAAGATATCTTGTGTTTTTGCTTTATTACTAAAGAAATGAATATCATCTATTATTAATACATCAATTAGCTGGTAAAAATGAATGAAGTCATTAACTGAATTGTTTTTTAATGCTTCAATAAACTGGTTAGTAAACCTTTCAGCGTTGGTATATAAAACCGTCTTGTTTTGGAAATTCTGTTTTATCTCATTGCCAATTGCCTGCGCCAAGTGGGTCTTGCCAAGCCCCACTCCGCCATAAATCACCAGCGGGTTAAAGGCTGTGCCTCCGGGTTTTTGCGCAACAGCGAACCCTGCGCTTCGGCACAGCCGGTTACAATCGCCTTCAATAAATGAATCGAAGTTATAATTTGCATTAAGTCCTGATTCAATGTTTACTTTTTTCAATCCGGGGATAACAAACGGGTTTTTAATAGTATTTCCCATAACGAGTGGTGCTGCTACTTCAGGGTTTTTATTGTTACCTGTATTATAATTTGGGTATTCAATAGTATAGGGTGAATTACTTCCTGAACTGTTCTCTACTACAATTCTGTATTCAAGCCTTGCATTGTTTCCCAGTTCTCTTTTAATAGTTTTTCGCAGAAGTGTTACATAATGTTCTTCCAGCCATTCATAAAAAAACTGGCTGGGTACCTGGATGGTTAAAACTTCTCCATCTAACTTAACTGCTTCTATCGGTTCGAACCAGGTTTTAAAGCTTTGCTGGTTTACATTATCTTTTATGATTTTCAGGCAATTCGCCCACACGGTGTCATGATGCTTCGACATGCTACTAACTATCAATTTTAAAGTTGCCTTAAAAAATTATTAACTAATCGGGAACACGAATGTGAGTATAATATTTTTCAAAAAAAAATTTTTTTTTGCTTGTTTATTTGCTCACAATAACAGGTGAGGCCTTATGCCATTTTTTGCCGAATTTTTTTTCGAAAAAAATATCAATCCTTCCCAGCCAAACACCTGCCCATCCAACCTGGTTTATTATGACATCCCGGTTGGCAACGTTTTTGTGAACCATCGGACTTTGCAAAAACGAATGCGTATGTCCGCCCAGTATACAATCAATTCCTTCTGTGTTTTGTGCAAGAGTAATGTCTGAGATTTTGTCGTCGTCATATTTATATCCTAAGTGTGATAAACAAATTACAAGGTCGCATTTTTCATCGTAGCGAAGTATGTTGCTCATATACTTCGCAGTGGAGATAGGATCATTATATTTTGTATTTCCATACAGGCTGTTGGGTACTAATCCTTTTAGTTCAATTCCTAATCCGAACACTCCTACTTTAATATTTTTTTTCTGGAATGTTTTGTAAAAAGATATCTTGTTATGTAAGTCTGTGTCAGAAAAATCATAGTTAGAAACTATGAACGGAAAGTTTGCATGCACAAGTTGTTTTTCAAACCCATCCAGCCCCGCATCAAAATCATGATTCCCCATTGTAGCTGCATCATACTGCATCTCACTCATGAGTTTCATTTCCAATTCTCCGTGGTAAAAATTAAAGTAGGGTGTTCCCTGGAAAACGTCTCCGCAATCAAGCAATAAAACATTGTCTTCCTGCGCCCGAATAGCATCTATTATTGCAGCCTTCTGCGCCATGCCTCCCATGCCGGGGTATTTTTTGTCGTCAGCCGGGAAAGGGTCAATGCGGCTGTGAACATCATTACTATGGAGGATGGTGAGTTTGTGCGAACCCGCTGCTGCCAAGGCATCCAGCGGGAAACCTCCCAGCCCGGCAAGCATTGCGCCGGTAGTTATTTGTTGTATAAATCTCCTCCTATTCTGCATACTTTATTCGCCCATCCGGCTTTGAAGTAATAGCATTTCCTTTTGCTGTTTCTTTCTCAATATAATCCAACACTATGTTTCTGACGGTAGCTCCTAGAAACTCCTGTGGTTTCCCTAACAGGAAATCCAATTCATCCCCGCCGTTTGCCATGTAGTCATTCATTATAACATTGTAAATTGCTGTAGTATCAAACGGATGGTTGTTAATCATAATATTGTGTGCTTTGCCTCCATCAATAAAAAAAGAAATTCCACCAACCGGCCATCCTCCTTCATCAATAATTTTCTGAATAAGTTGTAAGGTTGATGAAGCATCCAAAGTAACAACTACACCAAAATTTTCAAAGGGTAACAACTCAAAAATTTTCCCGCGGGTAAGTTTTCCTTCATAAATTGCATCAATTCTGATTCCTCCGTAATTATAGACCGCAAAATCAATTTTCTTGTTATATGTCTCTTTACCTTCCTTTAACAATACATCACATATTAAGTTACCAAGTGCTGATTCAGGTTTCATCCTGCGCATATCAGTATCGCAATAACCTATCACTTCATCCATCTGTGCACTTAATGCAGTTTTGTATGGGGATATAATAGTGAGAATAATGGTATCTACACTTGAAGCAGGATTTACCCTAACGTTCTCAGTAGTATAATTAACCTGGTTATAATAACTACAGGAGGTAAGCGATGAGAGTAAAAAAAATACAACTGCCTGCAGGTGGTGTTTCATCCTCTAAAAGTGAGAAGTTTTTCTTAACTTAGGAAAGGAAAGGGGAAAATTATTTTTAGTGGTTAAGTGTAACAGAAATGCGAGGCCGGGTTTCTTCTTAGTGATAATAAAACAAAGAGAGCCTCCCTTGTAAGTTGATGAAAGGCGGCTTGGTAACCATGGTCAAGATTATTACTTTTCGTAAAGAAGCATCACCTCTTTTTTCAATTGGCGTAACGCATTCTCAGTACTTGTGTCCTTTTCCTGCTCAGCTAGTTCTCCTATGATTTTTTTGTGAAGTTCTATGGAGGGAAGATCCGGTGGCAGGGCCATAGCGTTTCGGTTTACAATACTTATTATCTCCTCTTTAGCCGTTTTTATAATTGCCCATGCTTCCGCACTTACATAAATCTGTTGGCTGATGTTATGTTCATACTCCATGCGAATATTGTTAATGAGGGCTGTCCTGAACTCTGAAACAGTCATGTCTCCCTTCCTTACCCTTGGTAATAGGTTATGCAAGCCTATGCGTTCGAGGAACATTGCCAGCCTTTCGTAAGCCTGCAGGCGCACTGGCAGGGCTTCCCGGAGGTTTGCCTGCCTGAATTCAAACAGTTTTAGTTTGTAATCTTTCTCCAGAAACACCTTTATAACATAAAACATCACCAGAAACACAACTATTGCAGGGAGAAGGTATGATACTATTTGCCAGATTGGATCCATAGACATTATATATATAGGTGTAAAAAGCGGGTTTGCAAATATAGCCTACTAACGGAAATGAACTTAAAGGAATTGCACGGGTTTATTAATTTTGTAAAAAAAGGCAGAAAGATGGAAGATATACTCATAGATGCTCCGGTTACCTTAACAGAAGGAGCTTATAAAGAACTCATCAAAATACGAACAGAAAAAAACATTCCTGAAGAATACGGCCTGCGCATAGGTGTAAAAGGCGGGGGATGTGCAGGTATGTCATATATTCTCGGCTTCGACCTTAAGAATGAGAACGACAACACTTATAAAATTGACGACATTACTGTTTACATGGAAAGAACCCAAGGTATGTACCTGGTAGGTATGCAGATAGATTTTGTTGACGGGCTGAATAATAGGGGTTTTACTTTCAATAACCCCAATGCTTCGAAGACATGCGGATGCGGGACAAGTTTTTCAGCGTAACCATCCTTTGTTAAAAACATAAAGCGGCTGTTGGTGCGGCCGCTTTTTTTATGTGTTTGTTTTTTGAGAGGTTGTATTTATGCTGGCAGTTACATTTTCTGAGATAGTATTTATGATGAGTTAGTCAGGGTTTTTGTTTTCTTAGACAGGGTTTATTTACGGACAGATAGCTTTTATTGAGACTTAGATATTATTTACTTCTTCTTAGACAGGGTTTATTATATCTTCGATACCGCAAATGATAGGTCAAATAGTATTCATGACATTTTCGATTGTAAATATACTTACCTGTACTATGCCGTAAAGTCTCCGGAAGAAGACTTTGCGGAAACAGAAAAAAGGAATTTTTGGAGATAAAAGATGGAAACTCCCTTTGGTTGGTGGAAATAACACCAACCATGACTGCGAAATATCTTCTGATTTAATGTAGTATTGATACTTTCTTAGTAATTATAGTATCATCTAATTTTGCCGTTAAAAGGTATATGCCTTCTGCCCAAAAACCTGTTTGAAGAAAAAGATTATTTTCTCCAATAGCCAAAGTATTACTTTTATTAAAGACAGTTCTTCCCGCCAGATCAGTTATTGCTATTTCCATGTTAATAGTTTTAGAGGTAATTATGCTTATGTAACAAACCTCATCAGCAGGGTTAGGATATACATATAATAAAGGAGTTATAAAAGATGTATTTATTTCCACCCCAGTAGTATCAGTGCCAGAAGTATCAATTTGTTGCTGTACAAGCTCAAGCAATTTTACTGAATTGGCATTTATAAATTCACCGGTAGCATAATCAAGTACTGTGGCAATTATTTTTAGTTTGGCAATATTCCAATCAGCATCCACCTCAACCAAGTAATGATTGTAAATAGTATCCCCGTCATTTACCGAAACCGGGTGACTATCTTCTTTTCCATCCCACCCATTAGCAAGATATCTGGCAACATGATCATATTGCATCATTTCTGCAGGAATGATATAAGGCAGAGACTCGTACCCACCCATTTCTCCGTATGCGCCTCCCGCATATGCATTATGCTGATCATAACCACTGCTGGTTCCTGTAACGCTATCCTCAGTTAAAATAAGATTAATTCTGTAATCAATTGGTGTGAGTCTGGTAACAAAAGTTGTTTTCAGGTCAATTGTAGTTAAACCGGTAGTATCGTTATAATGTCCGTAAATATCTAATGCAAGAGGGGGTGTTTCATTCATCATTAGCGGCATTTTTTCAGGCATCTCTATGGGATCCATGTAATATTTATGATCTGCAATAATAGATGGATAACCGGCACCTCCATTAAAATTCAGGTAGTTCATGTATGCATACATTGCTTCATCATAGGCTGTTAATTCCATTGGGTCACTATTGTGTACTGCAATGCCTATGAATTGTTCGGGGTATAATTCATACATGCTATCTATGTACACATGCCCCCGTACACACCAGCTGCACCAGGTTCCGGTTGCCAGTTCAGCAACAACTTTTTTATCAGGTTTGATGCTGCAACCATGCACTGTTGTGTCTAATGCATTGTCAGCTTCAACCATGTCAGTCATTCCATCAGGGTTCTTCACAGACAACTCTATCATGTAGGGTATTGGTTCAGTTGGTACATAATCAATGGTATGAGTAAAACTCGTTTTATCAAACGGTACTAACTCAAGTCCGCTTATCGTAACAGGCATATCAGTAGTGCCGTCATCCCATATTGCATCAAAAGAATGAATTGTGTTTGTGCCGAAATTAGTTATCACCCCACTTAATGTAATTCCGCTTCCCACTTCAGAAAATTTATCACTTACATAAACTGAGTCAAGAGAAATGTCATAATCAAGAGGTTGAAAAACTTTGAAATTATCAATGGCTGCACCCCAACTCCACCAATCACCTCCATCGCTGTATCTGAATCCCAATTTCACATCAGCAAAGCCCGCATAATCACTCAAGTCAAAAAATTTCACTTCCCACCAACCCATGTATCCCGCTGCGCTGGAAGGCAGATCTTCCAGTTCTTCCCAGCTAGCTCCCCCATCAATGGAAATTTCCAATGTAAAATTTTGGGGGGAAATATCTACATAAGAATATACATAGTTCAACCAGATATTTGAGTAAGCTGAAAAATCCATTGAAGGGCTCATTAGAAAATCATTCATTTTATCACAAAAACATTTATCATTTGTAGCAATAAAATTTCCATGCTCACGAATTGGGAAGATGGCACTTGCAAGGTCATGGTTATCTCCAAGTAACCACCCTCCATCTGATGCAAAAGTCTCCTGAGTCCACCCTGACGGGAGTGTATCGGACTCAAATTTTTCGCTAAGTATTACTTGAGATATGCAATAACTTGTAAAAAAAAAGGAAATAATTGTAAGAAAACTCTTCATAGTAAAAATTTTAGGCAGAATAAAATTACAGATAGTTATTTGGTATCTCTGTTCAATTTAAGTTAAAAATTGAATGTGATTTATCAAATGACAGTGTAATTACAAAATGCTCATCAACATGTTTCAAACCCCCAATTCCTTCCTTAGTTCTTCCAGCTTTTCTTTACCGTCTGAGTCTACCCCGCTGATAAAGTCATTAAACCAAGCGGATGCAAAATTTTTATCACTGGTGTTTTGAAATATCGTTTTCGCCGATAGTAAAAAAATGCTGAAAAAGGGCAAGTGGCGGGAAGCAGCAAAATGATCCTGCGTAATGAAGATAGCTTTGTAATTATTCTTCATTTTTTCCAGCAGGGGGAGTGCTGCGGTGTAGTTGCCTGCATCTGCCAGGGCAGACATGTAAATATATCCCATCATGCTCACTGGCACTGAGTGTTGGGTGTGTTTTTCAAACTTCACAAGTTCCTGAGTTTTTTTGTATGCCTCCTCTGCAAGTTCAAATTTCTTTTCAGCCACCGCCGAAGTACATACATGGAACCATGCACTAGAGACATTTCGTTTTTCAGCAAGTTTCTGAAACAAGGGTGTGGAATGTTCAAACTGTTTAGAATGAAAATAGGCCAGAGCAAGTGCCTGTTTTGCATCATCATCTTCTTCTTGAGCAATGATTTCCGTTTCATGTTCAATGATCTTATCCAGTTGCCCGGCTTTAAAGTATTCCTGTATCTGTTCTTTGCTGATCATGATACAAATATCAGCAAAAAAAGAATCCCTGAATATTCAAATGGCAAGTTTTGGTTGGCCACCACAAGCTTTCTTTTATAAAAACAAAAGCCCCCTGAAATCCGGGAGCTTTTGTAAATAGAAACAGAAATTTCCTTATTTACATTTCAATTTTAAATTTTTGGTATCCACTGAACAGCCATTTTCTTCAATCACCGGTCCACCAACAACCAGACTTCCTGTAATTGTTGTGTTAATTTTCGCATCTATGTTTGTAAGCACTGTTTCCCCAAGCTGCAATGTTTTAATTGTTACTATATCTCCTTTAACAGTAGTTCCATCAGACAGGTTTGTGGGTTTATCATTTTTAATATCTGATTCAGATATAGCATTTGCATCCCGTAGTTTGATATAAAACTCATCACTGATCATTGAGACTTTTATCTGAGGATTCAAGTTCAGGATGTATTTAGAGTCCGTTCCATTAACCACTGCATTTCCTTCATACAAGGCTCCTTTTTTCACCAATACAGGATCTACACCCGCTTTACCTGCAGGTTTTGTATTCTCTTTTGGTTTTTTCTCAGTTTTAGTATCTGTCGTTGCTGTTTTTGTGTCTGTTGCTTTTGTATCAGTAGTCGTTGTTGTTGTTGTTTGCTGGTTTGAATTATCCGGTACATCTATTACATCACCTTCTTCCAATATTTGCAAGTCATACAACTTTTTGTTTTTTTCATATTCTTCTTTTTCCTGCTTCTCCCTTTCTAATGCTTTCATTGCATCAATCTCAGAAGCATCATACCTTATGTTTGCCCCTGGTATCTCGCCAAGTATTTTGAATTCCGTGCGGCGGTTAATCTGGTGCAGGTATTCAAAGTCTGTTTTGTTGCCTTTGTATTTATTAATGAAAGCTTCGGTCAAGGAAGTACCTGCGGGAACATTTTTACCGCTGGGAGTAGTGTAGTTTCTTAATAAAGTATAAGGAGTAGTTTCGCCGTAGCCTTTCGCTTGCATTCTTGAAACATCCAATCCTCTTTCAGAAAGGTAAGTTACCACAGCCTGAGCCCTTTTTTGTGAAAGTGTATCGTTATACACATTCGTATTTCTGCTGTCTGTATGAGACCCAATCTCTACAATCAATGCGGGATTTGCTTTGAGAATATTATAGAGAGAATCCAAAGCCGGGTTTGATTCCGGACGAATGTCAGCTTTATCAAGTTCGTAATAAATATTTTTCACATTGATCTCTATGGGAAGAGGTTCCATGATAATGTCAACATATACTGTATCATCATCAGTTAAACCTACTGTACTCACCGTTGCTTCACCTGTGAAATATCCATCCATAGAACCGGTGAGTTTGTACTTTTCAAATTCAGAACCCCGGTAGAATTCAAACATTTTCATTTTTGAACTCACTGCTGCGTCTACATTCGTTCCTGTCTTAAACAAGGTGATTGAAACATCAGCCATCTTTTCATTTGTTCTTTTGTTAATGGCATTTCCCATGATGGTAAATACAGGGGGAACAATATATTTGAATTCATAAATATCATCACAACAGGTTTCGCTTTTTACACTGAACCCGCCGGGGCGGTTAGAAACCATAAAACCCGTTCTTGATTTCACATTATCAACTGTATAATAGAAATCGTCAACGCTGCTGTTTACAGGAATACCAACGTTTAGTGCTGCATCCCAGCTTTTCATGCTTCCTTTTGTTTTGAATACATCCTGCCCGCCAATGTTTATCAGGCCGTTTGAACTGAAATACAAAAGGTCTTCTTTTACACTGTAAAACGGTGTGATCTCATCGCCGGTAGTGTTGATCTTTCTGCCGCAATTTTGAGGGGAGGTATAAACTTTACCCCCATCTCTAATCTCAGAATACCAGATGTCCATTCCACCAACTGTTCCTTCACGGTTTGAAGAAAAGTACAAAATCTCTTTCCCCCCCTTTGCAATACCTACTGTAGGATGTGTAGTAGTAAACCCATCAGAGGCATTCACATCAGAGATTATTTTGGGTTTTGTCCATTCGCCCCCATCTAAAGAACTCATGTAAATTTTACAAATCATCTTAAGTTCTTCATTAGGCTCGCACTGCGTAAAGTAGAATCTTTTTCCATCAGGAGAATATGCTCCGTTACCTACCTGGCTGTTTGTTTCATTAAAAGGGCCGGCTATTTCTCTTCCGTTTGTCCATCCGCTGCCTTGTCGTTTTGCCGTAAAGATTTTTGATTTTAACTCTACTTTCTTGCTGGCTCCAAGGTCAATTATTTCTTTTGATACTAATGAGGCGTAAACAAGTTCTTGTGTAGTTGGGTTGTAAGTAGGTGAAAAGTCAGTATAATTATTATTAATGTTTGCTCCCAGGTGGTTAATCTCCATTTTCAACGGCTGGGATGCCAATACTTTTGCGAGTTCACAGCCTTTACTTTCATTCTTAGCAGTGCGCTTGAATATTGCGGCTTCACTTCCTTTTATTTTTGCTTTCTGTGCTTTAGCAAATTCTGCAATGGCCTCATCATACTTTCCGTTCATCTTCAGGCTCATTGCATAGTAAAACTGGCTTTTAGGATAATCTGCTTGCGCTTTTTCAACCATTTTTTTAAACCATGCTTCTGCATTTTTATAATCTCTTGCCAAAAAATAAGTGTAAGCAAGTTGATATCCTGAATAATTATCCGGGTTTTCCTGGTAATCCTGCAAGTAAACATCTATGGCATTATAATAACTGCCGGACTTCTGTAAAATGTCCCCTAACATTTGCTGGCGGTTCAATTTTACTTTTTTGCCGTTTCCATCTACACTCTCATTGGGTTTTTGGGCAGAAGCCTGGGAAATAAAAATAAAAATGGATACAACAACAACAATATATTTTTTCATATTCTGCATTTTATAGTTGGTTCTACTGTTTAATGTTTCTACTTAATTAATATCTCGGGCAAGGTAAAATAAACTGATCAGGTATAACAGGAAGAATACATCCCTGGTATATAAGAGAAATTTCAAGCCCGCCTTTACTGTTGGTGGCTACCTGGAGGTCAGAGTTATTTATATCATAAGAAACTCCTAGTTTGAAATTCTTATAATCAACGCCAATATGTGGTATGATTGCGTCATTTAGTCGAGTATAGGCTCCAAGATAAAATGTGGCTGGAAACTGTGGATTCTCCATGTAATACCCTAAATCAGCTCCTACTACTATTTCCTGTGCCCCTGATTGTGTCATAAATAAACCGGTAGGAATAATTGCGAAATTCTTTGTAGCATTTACAACAAATCTTCCATGCGCTGTTATACGACTTCCGAGTTCATTGCTTTCATCCCCGAGGAATGTTTCCGTTGGAGTGGTAAGATGGTTTAAAGCTCCTCCCACTTCAGCTTGCAGGTATTCATTAAACCTTCCTTTATAAACCAGGCCTAAACCAACATCAATATTGTTGATGTTATCTCCGCTATAATTTTCAAAACTAGGGAGGGATGGGTTAAATGATGCGCCGTCAAACTGTGTTGCAAAATACAACTGATCCCACTGAATGCTTTTTTGTGAGAAAGAACCTGAAACTCCAAGAGAGATGTAATGATTTCTTCCCAGCCCTTTATGATAGGCCGCTGAAAGCGAAGCTGTGAGATTTGAAAGGTTCCCATCTCCAGAAACATCATTATAAAGATTAATACCGGCAGCTACATTATCTGTTCCGCCTATACCCCGAATTACAGGGATGTCAAAAAATGCACAATAAGTTTCGTAAGGTGCAAGCGAACTCCATTGTGAACGGTAGTTCAAACCGGCTCTCCAGTCGCATTCATAGTTTCCTGTAAGTGCAGGGTTCAATGCCAGGGGTTCATTGTTGAACTGTGAAAAATGAATATCCTGAGCCGTAGCTCCTACGGTTACGAGCATTAGCACTGCAACGATGATCTTGTTCAGATTTTTCATGTAGTTGGTGTTTGATCTTTGTTTATCTTAAAAGAATTATAGTTCCGTTTTTAGTAATAATATTATTGAGGTAATCACGGGCGACAAATATATAAGTATATGTTCCAATTTCCTGAGTTTTTCCTTGCCAAGTTCCATCCCAGCCCTGTGTAATATCTTGTGTTTGGAAAACCCTTTTTCCCCAACGGTTGTAAATTTCAAAATTGTCAAGAACGATTTCGTCAAATGTAACAATATTTAAATTGTCGTTTACTTCATCACCATTGGGTGAAAAAGTGTTGGGTATAAACACTGCACTTGCTTCTAATACAGTTACAACTGTTGAATCAACATATACACAACCAAGGTCTGAGGTAACAGTTAAATAATAGGTTGTAGTAACATCAGGTTGGGCGTTAGGTTCAAATTCGTAAGGATCGTCTAAACTTTCAGCAGGCGACCACTCCGGTGTTCCGGATCCGCTTCCTTGCAATTCAACAGTTACACCTGCTGCTGTTACAAAACCAGGGCCTGCATCTACATCTGGCACTTCTACTTCTACAGTAACAGTATCCCAGTTCAGGCATTGATAAAATACTGCGGTTACTATGTAGTCCGTTGTATATTCAGGTGTTGCAATTACACTATCGCCAACATAATCGTTTAAAGTTTCATAATTATCCCAGATAAATACATTGCCGCCCTCAGCAAATAGAGTAACGGATTCGCCGGGACAAATTAAAGTGTCAGGTCCTGCTGTAAGGGGTACATGATCATTTACTTCTATCACTATACTGTCGCCACCGGAAACAGTACAGGAAAGTTCTCCAGAAATAATAATAGTTTCTATCCCTTCAATAATTCCGTCAGGAAAAACATCAAGGTAAATTGTTTCAATGGTGTCGCCTGGAAGAAATTGAACAAGTGTAGGTATATCAGTATAATCGATACCATTTGTTGCGGTTCCTGAAATAATAAGATTCACTTCTATAGTATCAAGTGGTGGGAAAGTGAGTTTGAAATCAAGTTGACCGTCATTACAATCCTCTATCAAAGTGGGATACCCGGAAATATCATACGAATATTCAATAATTACTCCTGGGCTGCTGAGGCTTCCTGCTTTAATAAAAACTCCTGAATCTAGTACTCCGTCACCCATGTCGCTTACAGCAAGTTTCAGATGATAGGTTTCGCAAGGTTGCACTGCCACCTTGGCAATAAGTGGAACTGTTAGCCCGTCATACTGCACATAATATTCATCTGTTGAGTAAGGTGAGCTCCAGCCATCGCCATTGTCAACATAATATTCAGGATTATCAATGTCGTTTACATTGTTGATGGAAACTGGGGTAGTTGTTCCCGGAATCAGTGCAATGTTTTGAACCCCAACTATACCCGGTCCGCTGATGAAAAATCCAAACACATCATTAAAAGATGAACCCACCCATTCAAGATATTCTTCAGAACCGAACACATATTCAAATTTCACAGAATCGGAGGTAGCAGTTACATCAAATTCAAGAACACATGCATCATAAGAAGTATATCCGGGAAGTAGGTCTTCCAAATCGGGGTCACCGGAGCCGCAACCTGCACAAGATCCTGTTGCACCGCTTGTGTTGTTAGGGCCTTCTACCATATCAACTCCTCCCGATGTAAGAACAATTCCTTCATCAAGCCCGAGGCTGCAATCAATACAATCAAAAATTCCCGCCAATCCATCGGGACAGTCTAGTGTTACGCCTGAGATAGTTACCCCATAGCCTACCAAGGTTGAAGCCAACTCATCGGGAGTGTAACCATCTGTTGCAACTATTTGTGCAAATACATTCTGAGTGAGGGATGCGCTCATGAACAAAACCAGTATGTAATTTTTTTTGATCATGATATTTATTTTTTATCGTACTAAAGTAAAATTTCCCTGTGCCGTGTATGTGTTGCCATCAAAATCTGAAGCATTAAACATATATGCATAACTTCCCATGGGTTGTTCTTTACCATTGTAAGTGCCGTCCCATCCTGGTGTACCTGGGTTTGCTTCGTAGATAATTTCTCCCCAACGGTTATAAATCTGCAAAGTAAATGTTGCAAGTACTCCTCGGTTTATCAGGTTGTATAGATCGTTTATACCGTCTCCATTAGGTGTAAATGCATTCGGGAAAACAATAATGGGTGTGTTACTTACAAAAACCGTAACCTCGTCAGAAGAAATGCAACCGTTCTCATCAGTAACTGTTACTGTGTAAGTTGTTGTAACTGTTGGAGAAGCTATAGGATTTTGAACATTCGGATCGTTGAGTGTTGATGTTGGAGTCCATGAATAAGTAGTTCCGCCGCTTCCATTAAGTATCGCTGATTCTGTAATGATGATAGTAGTGTCATTCCCTGCATTGCCTAAGGGTGGAGATAAATTGATGGTAGAGTAAACTGTATTTACACAACTGAAAAATGTTCCTGTAACTGAATAGGTGGTATTTTCAGTAGGTGTTGCAATTACAACATCACCTGAAGTGGTATTCAAGGTTTCACCGGGTGACCAACTGTATGTATTTGCACCATCAGCACTAATTGTAACTGATGCTCCGGGGCAGATTGTTGTATCCAAAGGTTCTATTTGCATGGGCAGGTAATCATGAATATTCACTACTAAGCTGTCACCTATTCCCGTTATGCAGCCGCCTGATTCTACAGTGATAATAATGGTTTCCAATCCCTCTGCCTCTGGGTTTGTTATAACATTTATAGGAATATTTGTAGTTACCGTTCCTGGTAAAAATTCTATCACTGTTGGAATTGCAACATAATCTACTCCTGAAATAGCTGTGCCACCAACATTGATGATAACTTCAAAAGTATCAACAGGTGCAAAAGAGAGATCAATAATCAGGTTGCCGTCATTACATTCTTCTATCAGATCAGGATATCCGCCAAGATCTGTTTCATACGTTATTTCTACACCGGGGCTGCTTAAACTTCCACCTTTGATAAATACACCGGAATCCAATACGCAATCCAATGCATCAGCAACTACGAGCTTTAAGTGATAAGTTTCACAGGGTATCACATCTCGCTTTGCAGTAAGAACTGTTGTAAATCCGTCGTATTGGATATAAAATTCATCTGTAGAATATGGGCTCGTAAATCCATCTCCGTTATCAACGTAATATTCAGGGTTTACAATGTCATTCACATTGTCAATAGAAACCGGATCACTTGTTCCGGGAATGAGAGCGAGGTTCTCAGTTCCTGTAATTCCAGGGCCTGAAATAAAAAATGCAAACCCATCATTAAAGGAGAAAACGTATTCAAGATATTCATCAGAACCAAAAACATAATCAAACTTCAGCGTATCTGATGTAACCGTAACATCAAATTCAAGGATACATGCATCGTTTGTTATGTCATCTATATAATCTTCAAGATCATCATCGCCGGGAGTCCCCGGACAGTCACCTGCACCGCTTGAATTGTTAGGCCCTACTGCCTGATCTATTGCGCCTGAAGTAAGTAACACACCATCTGCAATTCCAACATTACAGTCAACACAAGTAAAAAACCCGAAAGCGCCGTCTGCACAATCAAGTTCAACGCCACTAATTGTAACCCCGCTTCCTACTAAAGATGTAGCTAATTCATCAGCAGTAGGTGAATCATCAACTTCTAACTGAGCAAAAACAGGATGTATAATTATGCACAGGAACACCGTGATTCCTGTTTTGAAAGAGGAGAATACTTGAGTAGCGTTCATTTCGATAGAAACGTTTTTAGATTCAATCTCAAACCTACAAAAAAATACTTAGAAAAATGAGGACTTACATCACTTCCTTCCGGGTAATCTGACTAAAAAATGACCGAATACCTGCAAACTACACTTTTTCAGGCTTTTGCTGGTGGATTTTGCCTGTTTTTGAGCTTAAGAACTATGAAAAATATCGCCCCGAAAAGTATGAGTCCGACTGAAATAAACGTAGCCTGCGTAGCCTCCATGCCCAGGAAATTTACAATATTGTTCACCCTGATCTTTTCAATAAAATATCTTTCAACTCCTGTAAGTATGATGTAAAAAGCAAACAATAGACCCGGTATTTTCCATCGTTTTCGAAGAAACCAGAGTAAACCAAAAATGAGAACACACATAATGGTTTCATATAAAGGGGTAGGAAAAACAGGAATGGGAAGATAGGATGAACGGCTGTAAGCATTTGCTTTTACCAGTTCTTCAAAACCTTCCACAGGAATGCCATCAGAGTTCACATTGAAGGCATAATTCTGTGCTACTGCCCAGGTTGGTAAGAACGAGGGTGCATCAAATGATGCATAGTGTTTAGTACCTATGTTTTGAAAAGCATCCTGGTAATACATTGCATGTTGCCGCATTTTGTTTTGAAAAACAGAATCATCAACCGCAACAATTTTTGAAGCAGACTCGCAAATGTAGGCGCTATTCAAAATTCCCCAATCGCCATCTCCGGAAACCTGGCACCCGATACGTCCAACGCCGTAAGCAAGTATCAACGCCGGTGCTACAGCATCGCCAAGGTGTAACACACTTATATTTTTTCTTTTGGCGTACCAGATAACAGCAGCAGCACCCAGTATAAGCCCCCCAAACATGGTTAGACCGCTGAAAAAGTCACCAAGCGGATTTGCAAAAAACTGTTCCCAACCGTTGGGTTCTTCAAAGTTGGAAAAGATTTTTGCACCTAATATACCCGAGATAGCTGCAACTACCACAATGTCACCGATGCGATGATGCGGGTAAACATCCAAAACCTTTTCCTGCGGTTTGGGAAGTTGCTGTTGCTTTTTTTCCCTGTATTTCAAATAGCCGAATAATGCTGCTAGCGCTATACCTCCCAGTAAATTTCCACCTGATGAAAAAATAAATTGTTGAGGATTATCAGAAAATGTTTTCCAGTTTAAAAATGCATCAATGAATTTGTATCCAAGAATAAAACCGAAAAGAGCGTTGATAGCTATATCAAAAGGTTTGGGCGCCTCGCCGATAAGAATGGTTTGTTTAGTTGGTTTAAAAATTCCTGCCTTGGCTTTTCTTTTTAGCTCAATGACAAGAATGTAAGCTGCTACAAAAAACGCAAGTGCAACAAATAACCCAAAAGAGAAAAAGGGCAGATGAAATCTTTCTGTATTGAAGAGATCATTCAACATATCTGCTACGGTAGCATAAGAACGAAGAAAAACAAAGCCAGTGGTCAAAATTCAGGTATTAAATTGTGATGAAATTTTTTTTATAATAGTTTTCAGTTTGTTCAACTGCTTCTGCAAATAGTGCTTCCCCATCAGCCGAAAAATCCTTCAAAACAGCAGTTGTTACAGTGTTTACAAGCATCGGGTCAAAAACAGTTTTCACTTTAATATAGTTATCTGTAAACCCGAACATCATCTCTCCATCATGCTCTGCTTCCCACAATATTTTTCTTATTGAGTGAATATGTTGCTGATAAAAACTTCTTTTTTTCTTACGGTGTAAACTGATAAGTTGTGTTGTTCTTTCCTCTCTTACTTGCTGAGGAACACATCCTTCCAAACTTATGGCATGTGTATTTGCCCGTTCTGAATAGGTAAACACATGTAAATAAGAAATGTCAAGTTCGTTCAGGAAATGATAAGTTTCTAAAAAATCTTCTTGTGTCTCGCCGGGGAAACCAGTGATAACATCTACACCGATGCAGCAATGCGGCATGAATTTTTTTATTGATGCAACTCTGTGAGCATACAATTCCCGCAAATACCTGCGGCGCATACTTTTTAGAATTTTATTGCTGCCGCTTTGCAGCGGGATATGAAAATGCGGAACGAATTTTTTTGAACGGCTTACAAATTCAATGATCTCATCAGTGAGCAGGTTGGGTTCAATAGAAGATATTCTGAAACGCTCAATGCCTTCAACAGAATCCAGCTTTTGTATCAACCCGTAAAAAGTTTCCTCATCATTTCCAAAATCACCGATGTTTACTCCAGTTAAAACAATTTCTGAAATGCCTTTCGCAGCGATCTCTTCTGCTGTTTTCAGAATATGTTCAATACTGTCGCTTCTGCTTTTCCCCCTTGCAAGAGGAATGGTGCAAAATGAACAATTATAATCACATCCATCCTGTACTTTTAAAAATGTTCTTGTGCGCTCACCTATGGAATAAGCTGAAATAAAATCTTTTGTTTCATTAATAGGCAATGTAAAAATTTTACTTTTATCTTCTTTTGCAATGTTCGCAAGATATTGAACAAGTTGGAATTTTTCTGCTGCGCCCAACACAAGGTCAACGCCTGGAATTTCTGCAATTTCTTTTGGTTTAAGTTGCGCATAACATCCAACAACTATCACATACGCAGAACTGTTGTGCCGCAACGCCTGCCTCACTACCCGCCTGCATTTTTTATCAGCATAGTCAGTTACTGAGCAAGTGTTTATCACATATACATCTGCGCCGTTTTGAAAAGACACTTGTTTGAAGCCCGCTCCTTCCGTCATCCTTCCAAGAGAAGACGTTTCGGAATAGTTGAGTTTGCATCCTAGTGTATAAAATGAAATGGTTTTTTGCATGCCCGGGTGCAAAGATACACATTGTAAAACGGGCTTAATGCGTAAGATTTTTATGAATGATCAAGCGAAACACGGCTCAAGTCTTCTGGCAAATATTTCACATAAATTTTTTGACCCGGTTGATATTTATGCAGGCTTTGTTCGCTAATAACTCCTTTCGCTTCAGCATAAAAAGGTTCTTTTAAACCAGGATATACTTCCAGATTGAAATGCATGTAAGGGTTGTTGCCGTTTACTCTCGGACCAAGATCTGCGGCGGAAATAATTTTTGCTTGAGCAGAAATTCCTGTGTTTCTAATTTTAAGATTCAGGTCTTCACTTTGCTGCAGAATTTTTTCCCACTCATCAACTAAACTGTCCTGGGCAGGAACAGTTGGTTGAGAAGCAGAAAGCGAGTTTGTTTGCTGTAAAGTTCCAAAAGATTCAATGGCGACTTTCATTTTATCATTCGGATCCACCCGGCAAATCACCGGCATGCCGGCATAAAAACTTCCGACATCTAATCTTGAGATGATTGTTTTTGTAGTTGCCTGATACACCCGGTTGAGGTCATCTTTTAATTCAACTGTAAATTTTACCTGGGGGCTGTTATTTACTGTTACACCTGTGTCAGCATATGAAACTAACGTTCCCTGTTTCTGTATACCTATTTTCATGAGGCGATTTGATTGGAAAATCGGTTTTAAGAAAAACCAGAACACAGCGAACATCACAGCCATTATCACAGTAATTATAATTGCAGCGCCCGGGTCGCCTGCAACAATGGCTGAGCCAATACCCACCAAAGCCCCTATGCCTCCTCCAATGATACCCAGCCAGATGCCCCAATTCATTTTCATAGTAGTTATTTTTTGCGGAAAATTAAAAAAGTAATTTTATGCTATGAAAGTACAATACAAGAATTACTGTTTCGATCTTTCAAAACCTATTGACATTTCTACTCCTCTGCATACAGGAGAAAACCAAATCAATTGTTATTATGCCCCACCCTTTAGAACGGAGCCTGTTATAATGGGAAATTTTATAGGTGACACAGAACAAGGCGGATTACTCAATTATAAAAATGTATTCCTGAATCCTCATGGAAACGGTACGCATACTGAATGTGTTGGGCATATTTGTAACAAAAAAGTTACTATCAATCAAACACTACAGCGCTTTCATTTTCTTGCGCAGCTGCTAACTGTTACTCCATCCCAGCTTGAAAATGGAGATGTGATGATCTCTCCTGATGAAATTACAGGAAAACTGGAAAATGACATAGAGGCAATAGTGATAAGAACACTTCCCAACAGTGTTGAAAAACTTACACAGCGATATTCAGGTACCAACCCTCCTTACATGCATGTTACAGTAGCTGAATTGTTCCGTGAAAAAAATATTAAACATTTGTTAATTGACCTGCCTTCACTTGACAAGGAAGAAGACAACGGAAAATTACTAGCTCATCATGCTTTTTTCCATCACCCCGAAAACACAAGATACAATGCCACCATTACAGAACTCATCTTTGTACCTGATACTATTGAAGATGGAAAATATCTTTTGAATCTGCAGATCGCTTCTTTTGAGCTTGATGTAGCACCTAGTAAACCCGTTTTGTACAGATGTGAAGTGGCTGAACTTAAATGACGAGGGTTAACATATTCCTTACTATTATCCCCGAAAGCCTCACCATCATTCAGTATCTTTGTCGGCTTTTATTTTTAAACCAACTTTCAATGAAAAAATTATTCGCATTTTCCTTTTCAGTTTTCTTTTTTTCCCTAACACAGGCTCAGGTTATCACAATTGCTGAAGCAAGAAGTTTACCTGAAGGAACAGATGTAACAGTCAGGGGTCTTGTTTTAAACGGATCTGAACTGGGTGATGTTCGTTACCTGCAGGATGCAACAGGAAATATAGCCGCATTTAACTCTACCATGCTTGATGCCATTCTGCGGGGCGACAGTATAGAAGTGAGCGGGCCATTGTTTAGTTATAACTCACTGCTTGAAATAAGTTCTACTACAAGTGTTACAGTTCTTAACTCCGGTAACCCTTTGCCATCGCCAATTCTCATTACTTGTGCGGGAGGCTGGATCGAGGGCAATGAAGGAAAACTTGTGAAGGTGGATGATGCAACATTTACTGAAACCGGCACTTTTTCATCTTCGGGCTCAGGAACAAACTATGATGTGAACGATGGAACAGCAACAGCTGAGGTACGGGTGATTACCGCTACAAACATTGATGGTACACCTATCCCCGAAGATGCAGTTTCTATTACAGGTATCATGAGCCAGTACGCCCCATCGGGCAGTGGCGGTTATCAACTTTTACCTAGAGATCTTACAGATCTTGCCCCGCCCGGAAATCCACCGGTAATTTCATCGATTCTTACTCAAACAAATATAACAACCTCCTCCTTCACTGTTAATTTTTCCACTTTGTATGAAGGAAATACTATTGTTTACTACGGAACAACTTCAGCTCTTGGGTCAACTGCTAGTGATGCAACTTTAACAACATCACATGCTATTGATTTGTCAGGGTTAACAGCCGGGACAATTTATTACATAAAAGCAGTAAGCGTAAGCGCATCAAACGATACTTCTTATTCCAGCATTGTAACCATGGCCTCACAAAGTAACAGTTCGGGAGTGATTCATTACTGGTTCAACAGCCCGGTGAATAATTCCGTGTCTGATGGAACAAATGCAGAATACATCACAAACATGGATGATAGTATTATCTCCTACATAGACAGGGCGCAGTATTCGCTTGATATTGCCATTTATAATATTGACAACACGAACAATATTATAACAGCAATAAATGATGCTTATGCAAGGGGAGTTGTTGTGAGGGTGATTTGTGATGACGGCGTAAACTCAGATTATGATTTGATAAATGTTGGCGCAGGCAATAAGAAAAAATCGCCTACAGGTACAACTTCTACCGGAGATTTTTATGGCATCATGCATAATAAATTCATTGTTGTAGATGTTTTGTCTACTGATCCGAATGATGCCTGGGTACTTGGCGGTTCAGCAAACATGACGGATCAGCAAGTACAAGTTGATCATCAAAACATGGTAGTGATACAAGATCAAAGTCTTGCAAAAGCTTATCGTATTGAGTTTGACGAAATGTTTGCTGGCAACTTCGGTTCCGAAAAACAAAATAATACGCCGCATGAATTTATCATCGGCGGCAAACGGGTAGAATTATATTTTTCACCGAGTGATGATGTTGAAACACAGATCATCAGACAAATCAACAACGCCGATCATGACCTGTATTTTGCAATTTTTACCCTCACCCGCTTCGGCATATCTTACACCATTGAAGATGCTGTTGAAGACAGGGGAGTATTTGCTGCAGGCATGTATGATGAAACGGACCCTTCAGATTCTACAGCAATAACTGTTTTAGAGGATGCCCTGGGCGAACGCTTCCGCAAACATATAGGCAGTGTTCAATTGCATCATAAATACCTTATAGTTGATCCGCATTGTAACCAGGCCGACCCAATCGTACTCACCGGCTCGCATAACTGGAGCAGCAGCGCAAACAGCCGCAATGATGAAAATACTTTGATCATTCATGATTCAGTGGCGGCAAACATTTATTACCAGGAATGGGTGGCAAGGTATGCAGAAGACGGTGGTACAGAATACATCAGCGATGAAGCATGTGATTATGTTGGAGTTCAGCCTGAG
>JBJXHH010000077.1:0-4130 GCA_046160675.1 Chitinophagales bacterium | reverse complement strand
CTGAAGGTTTCTTCTTTCTTTGATCTTTTTTAATGCTTGCACCTTGCTTTCCTTTACCTTCCGCTTTTCCTTGTTCCATTCTGTGTTGTCTTGCAGCGGCTTTTGCAGCTTCAAGGCTTCCGTACTTGTCGATCATGGCCTGCTTTTTCTCTTGCTGAGTCATGCCTGCATAATCATGATTTCCGGCTCTGTCTGCACGGTGTTTTCTTGCAGCATCTTTAGCAGCTTCTTCACTTCCGTACTTTTCTACCATTGCATCTTTCTTTTCATCACGGGTGGCATCTTCAGATTTATCCTGTTTTTGATCAGTTACTACAGCCTTAGCTTCTTTTTTGCTATCGGCTTTTTGTTCCATTTTTTCCTTCTTATCTTTTTTCTTTTCAGGTGCTGTTTGAGCAAAAACCTGTGCAGAGAAGATAGTGAATGTGAGGGCTACCAGTAAAGTTATCCTTTTCATAATTGTTAATTTTTCAGTTTTTGATTTATAAAAAAATTATTGACCCAAAGTTACTAAAATCATGCCAGCAACCCTAAGCTCAAATTCTTTTAACAATCCAAAATATGAAGATCGAATTTGAAAATGGTTGGAGATCATCACCATTAGTGGTGATTTTGAGCATGTAAGTCCCGGATTTTTTTGTCTGTATCCGATAACACAATAGTTTTGGAAAAAGTAAAAAATTATGCCTGAATTATTCTATGGTTGGCTACCTGATTATCCAGATTTCAGAGACAGGTCTATAGATCATACAAAACCGACTGACAATTACAAAGACAACCTCACAGAGGAAAAATCAATTAAACACTTACGATCTAAAGCGAAAGAGAAAGAATTCGAAGAGCTCGGCGATAAAAAAGCAAAGCTTCCTTCCAAAACCTCTGAAGATCTTACAAAATATTTTCATCCTGTAGATATGCAGGGTGATTTTAATACTTGTACCGCCCATGCTGCTACTGCTCTTATTGAGTATTTCGAGAGCAGAACTTATGGTGATTCAGAAAAAAAATCAAGGCTGTTTTTATACAAAGTTACCCGCAACTTACTGGGTATGAAAGATGATTCCGGGGCCTTCCTCCGAACAACAATGAAATCTCTGGTACTCTTTGGGGTGCCGCCCGAAAATTACTGGATGTATGAAAAGAGAAACATTAATAAAGAACCCACACCCTTCTGTTACAGTTATGCCCAAAACTACCAGGCGGTTCAGTACTATAGATTAGACAAACCCGATAATAAGATCATAAATAATAACCAAGACCTGCTGCGGGAAGTAAAAATAAACCTTCTGAAAGGCTTGCCCCTCATGTTCGGATTCACAGTGTACAGCAATATTCACAAAGCAAAAGAAAATGGCGGATTGATAGCTTATCCTTCATTGCGAAACAGCCAGTTAGCAGGGCATGCGGTTGTAGCGATAGGTTATGATGACAACATAAAAATTCAAGGAGAGGAAGATGAATTTTCAATCGGTGCCATCAGGATCAGAAACTCATGGGGCGAAGAATGGGGGGAAAAAGGTTATGGCTGGCTACCTTACACTTACATCCTGAAAGGCTTAACAAGAGATTGGTGGAGTATTATTAAAACAGAGTGGATCAACTCAAAAGCATTTGATTAATTTTTCTTTCTAATAAAACATACAACTATGGCAAAAGCACAAGCATTAGTGATCGGAATTAACAAAGTTGATCCGAAACATTATGATGGTTGGGACGGGTTTCTTGCAGTTTGCGAAAATGATGCAAAAGATTTCTCTTCCTACCTTAAAACAAAAAAACTTAAATCCATCACTACCCTTCTAACAAAATCTGCAAGCAGAGATGTAGTAAAAAAAGGGCTTGAAAACGCCGCAAAAAATCTAGTGAAAGGTGATCTTTTTGTTGTGTATTACTCCGGGCACGGGGGAAACGAAATACCTGACATTAACGGGGATGATCATGATGGATTTGATGAAACCTGGTGTTTGTTTGATGGCGAACTGCTGGATGATGAATTATTACTTGCCTGGCGAAAGTTTAAAGCGGGTGTGAGAATAGTTGTAGTAAGCGACAGTTGCTTCAGTGGTGACATTGTAAAATTTAATCCCCTGAGACTTAAAATTGAAAAAACGAAAGCAATGCCTCCACAAGTAGGGATGGCAACTTACAAAAAGAACAAATCTTTTTATGATGCAGTAGCCGAGTCAGTAAAGGATGCTGACCTGAAAGAAGAGAAAAAAACGGGCGGTTTCAAAACAAAAGTGAAAGCAACAGTTCTGCAGATTTCAAGCAGCCAGGAATGGCAGCCCTCTATCCCTGAAACCGATGACTTTCCCAAAAACAGTCTGTTTACCGGAGTAATGATGAAAGAAATTAAAGAAAATAAAAAAATGAAAACATTTACTGATCTCATCAAACAAACAAAAAAGAAAATGCCCGTTTATCAAACCCCTAAACACCAGGTTATAGGCAGCAAAAACATTCCTATTTTAAGCAACGGAATCTTTAAAATATAACTATGAAAAAAGATAAAATACAACTTATTGTTACTGCAGGTGCAGGAACAAAAGGCCCTGATGATCTCTACAAAAAAATTAAAGGCATTGACAAAAAATTAGAGATCAAAGATTTTGTAACATTAAAAGCAAAGCCTTCGGGAAAAAAAACGAAAACCACTGCAGGAGAGAAAAAACAATTCCTGGTGGAAACAACCATAGAGGAATATGAATTTAATGCCTGGCAGGTAGCACATGCATTTAATGAAGAATTAAAAACGCCTGTAAGTTTTGCTGAGCCTGATAACATGAATGAATTTACTATTGATCGCAAAACAAAATCTACAAAAGGTATAGGAGGTGAGAAGGATAAAAAAAGAAACCTGGATTTTGACGATGACTGGAAGCCGCATGAAAATAAAGTATGGCATTTGATGGATGATTTTTCTCAACTGCTGAGTGCAAGAACAGAAGTTGAAAACATGCCGGGAACCATTACTATAGCGCATTTTGACACAGGGTATGATAAAAATCATTTCATCCTCCCGAAAAACCTAAACAAGAATTTTGAGAGAAGTTTCGTTGAAGGTGAAGATGGAAACGATGCCTGCGACCGGGGCAGCGAAGGTTTGTTAAAAATGCCCGGACACGGAACCGGAACAATAGGCATTCTTGCCGGAAATGTTTTTAAAACAAAGGACGGAAAGTTCAATACTGAGGTGGGAGCCGCATCTTTTGCTGAAATCATTCCTTTTCGCATTGCAAAAACGGTTGTACTTTTCAGAACCAGTACATTTGCGCAAGCACTCAATCACATCACCAATCTTACCAACTCAAAACAAAAAGTTTTTCATGTACTTACTATGAGCATGGGCGGCTCTGCATCGCAGGCATGGGCTGATGCAGTGAATGCAGCTTATGAAGCCGGAATTTTTATGGCCACTGCTGCTGGGAATCATTTTAATTGTTTGCCAACGGATCATTTAATATATCCCTCAAGGTTTAACCGGGTGGTGGCTGCCTGCGGGGTAACTTATGAATACAAGCCCTACCTCTCAAAAAAGCTCGGAGAGATGCAGGGCTGTTATGGCCCGAAAAAATTTATGCATGCAGCCATGGCAGCCTTCACACCCAATACTCCCTGGGCGGTTTGGGGAGAAAACTCTGTAAGCTTCAACGGTGCTGGCACCAGCAGTGCTACTCCGCAAGTTGCGGCTGCAGCAGCAATTTACAGCAAAAAATATAAAACTGAATTAGATAAGTTGTTACCCTGGCAGAGGGTGGAAGCTATAAGATATGCGCTTTTTAACTCTGCAAAACAGCAGGGATCTGACAGCATGAAATATTTCGGCAGGGGAATTTTGAAGGCAAAGAATGCGCTGGGTATCCCGGTTGACAAATCGAAACTTGTGATGAGTGCAAAAGATGATGTAGGGTTTTTCCCGGAGTTCAATGTGATATTTAAAGCAGCAAGAACAGGAAAACAGAATGAAATGAAAATGTATAGCGTTGAGCTTGCGCAATTAGTACATGCAAATGAAGGCTTACGAAAATTACTTTACAACGAAGAAAAAACATTCAGCGAATTGAAAAAAGCAGAGCGCAAAAAAGTGATAGACTATGTAATTGGTATGCAGGGAAGATCAGAAGCATTAA
>JBJXHH010000076.1:0-56105 GCA_046160675.1 Chitinophagales bacterium | reverse complement strand
CAGGATCACCATACCATATTGTTCCTTCCCATCCACCGGCAATTCCGTAAGAATGATTTGAAAGCAACATTCCGTTTGCAACTTCATCAGAAATTTCTTCAATATCAAAGTTCCAATCAAAACTAACAAGATCGGCATCATATGCATGCCCCTTTGCTGATGAGTTCACTCCTGAGGCAATCATAGTTCCGGCCACATGCGCCGCATGATAATGCACAGATGCATCCTGCCCGGAACCCAGGGTGGACCTTCCTGTAATTTCCTGGTGAGAAAGAGAAACTGAACCGCCATCCCAGATACGGAGTGAAATACCATTTCCTGATAGTGAAAGCCCTGCTGTTCCTCCACTCCAAACCTGGTTGGAAGAAATGGTTTTACAGGAGTTTACATTATCGGTTGTATAAAAAACAGGTAAACCGTTTTCCAGTGATTTAATTTCTGCATAACTGCTGTCTGCAGTTAAAAATGAAAATGGTAGATTTCTTTGATGTAAGAAGTCTTCCGCAAATGTTTTTTGATTCCTGTATTTAAGGAATTCCTTTCCAAGTGATTGTAAGGCAGCGGTATCTGTTTTATATTCAATGTTTTGTGCCTGCAAAAGAAATGCACTTATCGTGAAGAGGAAAATGGCAAAAGGTTTTTTCATAAACAGAATATTTCTTATGACTAAAAGTACACAAATAAATGCAATCCATGTTCTGTCTTCAGTTTCCAAGTTGCATTTGTATCTGTACAGGACTTCTGTAAGTCTTTGAATTATAAAAGAATGGCAGGTAATGATTTATTTATTTTTCTACCATAAAATATAGGGCAAGAAGAGAAACACAATGAATAAAGTTTTTTCAATAGAAAAGAATCCAATGCATGTTTGTAATATGAACCAAATGTAAATTTATGCTTATGGAATATATCAATGCATCAAACTTTTAAGTACTATAGATACTTAATCATTTTACAAGTGATGCACTTTATTATTTATGGAATAACCTTAACTTAGTTTATTTCATTCAATAAAAATTAAAACATCAAAAATGCTAATGTGATAAGTAAAATGGTTAGAGATATGGATCCAATTAGTTGCCTTGACCTGATATCCAATTTTGAGTCTATTGTATTGATGTTCTCCTTTAATGACATGAACTTAAAAACATTTGTTAATGTATCATCTAGCTTTGCGTAGAATTTTTCGTCTAATTCAATGCAGTCAATTGCACCTGCTTTTATAAAGTTGAGAGCAGACTTGATTGTATTTTCTTTTGTAAGTACTATAATATAATCAAACGCCAGAGACTTTCTTTTTTCTTCAATATGCTGATGATGATAGTTTGTGTCCGGCGGTACAGTCATAATATAAATAACAATCCGTTTTACGTCGGGACTTTTCTCTGGCATTTCTTCAAGAGAATTATAAACCTGAACATCCTTAGTAAAATTGTTAGAGAGTAAGGATGCAATGTTTTCAGAGAAATCAGCATTTTTGTCAATTAAAAGTATTTCTGTTTTCATATGTGTGTGTTATTTTATAAGTGTATTTTCCCTTTCCAGTTCAATTAAATTAAGCATGTTTTTAAGCCTTGTTTTTTTGGAATATAAGATGTTTTTGATTGTACAAGCCTCAAAAAGTAAAATTCCAAAAGTGAAGGTTAAAATTATAGCATCCGTCATGCTCACAATCTGCTGAATAAACATTGAGAAAATGATAATAAGAATATTCGATATGTATAAAATAATGGAAGATTTCTTATGATTTAACCCTGTTTCTAAAAGCAGATGATGAATGTGATTCTTTTCAGCAGTGAACGGCGAAACGCCTCTTATTATTCGCTCAACAAGAATTCTTATTGTATCAAAGACAGGCAATAATAAAATACCAAACATAGCAATGGGTACATTTATAGTTTGAAAACTTTCATGATGGGTAGCAAGATATAAGGCAGAAACACCCATTAAAAAACCAATGAGGGTGGATCCGCTGTCTCCCATAAAAATTTTTGCGGGGTTGAAGTTGAAAAACAAAAAAGCAAAAAGCCCTCCTGCCAAAGTGAAATTCAGAACTGCAATTTCCGTGAAGGAGGCATAAAAAGCCATACATCCCAGTGCAAATGAATTTATCAAACCAATTCCGGCAGCAAGGCCATCTATTCCATCAATTAAATTAAAAGAATTTGTAATACCTACAAGTATAATAACGGTTATTACATATTGATAGAAAATACTGAGTTCATTGATACCAAACAGGCCCCATAAATGTGTAATGCGGATTCCTTCTGATGCTATAATTACTGCGGCTACAATTTGAATTACAAATTTCTTTTTTGCTTTTATTTCTTTAATATCATCCATAAGGCCGGTAATAAAAATGAGACTCAAAGCAATCAGTGTAGCTAACGAACCAAGGCTTCCATCAAGTATTACATAACCGGTAAAAATAAGTAGGAGGGTGCCTCCGAATGCAATTCCTCCCAACCTGGGAATTGCATTATGATGAACTTTTCTGTCATTAGGTTTATCAGTTAGGTTATTGTTAAATGCGTAAGCAATTATTTTGGGAACCAAAAGCCGAACACCGATAAAAGAAAGTATTATTAGGGGGGCAATAATGGTTAACGCTGAGTAAATATAATTCATAGTGTGTGTGTTGTGTGCATTTTAATAAATTCCTAACCTATTTGGTTTTGCATTACCAATGACTTTTTTTCTCTTTTCTTTTTAATGGCAGTTGTGAACATGTCATTATATTTTGCTGCTATAATTTCCCACCTGTATCTTCTGTCAGCTATTTCTTTCATGTTTTTTCCATTTTCCATTAAATCATTTAATCGTAATGTTTTTAGCTGAGTTGTTAATGTTTGCACATTTTCAAAATAGTGAGCCTTATTTTCCGTTGACTCCCTGTTATAACTTACATCAAATGCAAGTATGGGCAACCCTAAATACATTGCTTCAATTAAGGATGGATTTGTACCTCCGGCGCTGTGGCCATGTATATAAACAAAACAATTACTGCGCAGCATATTTAGGGTAACCTGTTCGTAAATGGGGCCAAGTAAATGGATGTTTAAAGTTTGAGAATATTTATCTAGTAATGCTTTTCCATACAAACTATTTTCCCAGTTGCCAACAATGACTAATTGTTTGGTTGGGTCTTTTGAAAATGCTTCTAATATTAAATGAGTATTATTTTCAGGTTCTATTCGGCAAACAACAAATGCGTAGGGTAAATATATGAATGGGTATTTCCTTTTCAGTTCGGCGCTGAATTGTTGTTGCATAGTGTGATCAGCACCATATTCTGCAAGAATTGCATTCTTGTGATAAGTTTCAAAAACATAATCCTGAATGGCTTTATTATCTGCTATACAGGTATGCGCATAATTCACAGCAACCCTTTCGCTCAACTTCAAATACCATTTAGCTATACCTTTCCATTTGTCTCTTCGCCATTCAATACCATCAATATTTACAATAAGTTTTTTATTAGTAAATAACCTGAGAACAGGAAATAGTATGGCACCCGAAACGCCCAATACTAACAAGATATCTGCATAAAAAATTGCATGTAGCATTGATACAAAATCATACAAAATACTACTTTTCCCATTCGCCTGTAATGGCAAATACAAGTGTTTGAAATTTTCATTATTTGATTTTGATCTTTCTTCTTTTGTATAAAGTGACTTTGTACAATATACTATAAAAGAATATTGATTAGAAAGCGTATTTACTAACTGCTCTGCCAAGGTTTCAAACCCTCCGTATCTCGCCGGCACACCTGCGGTTCCTATAATTGCAATGCGTTTCATGTTAACAACTAATTGTTCTTTTTAGATGTATAAAAAATATATGCCATTTTTTTGACTCCCTATGGCCTTGTGGTTTCAGAGAGTAAATAGGGCGTTGCATTCCAAAAATTGGAATAAATTCCAGAAATTTAATATGCATAATAGTCTTATTTTGTTCCATTTTGGTTAAATTCCTTTTGTGTTTAATTGTATACTATGAACCTGGCTTACTACATTAAAAACACTAAGCAATTGTTTTTTAAAACTTATTGCGCTAAAATGAGTTGACAATGTATATGCTTCATATGACATACTTTCATATAAAGAAGGATCGTCAAGAATTGAAATAATATATTCTTTCAATTGAGTAATATTGCTGCTATCGCAGTAATACCCATTGCGGCCATTTTTTACTAATTCAGTTACACCTCCAACAGGTGGAACTATTACTGGCAACCCAAAAGACATAGCTTCAAGAATTGTCATACCAAATGTTTCCCTCCATAATTTTGGTTTTGATAGATTTACCACTAAAGATGCATTTGTGTAAAATTTATGAGCATCCTCAGTTGTAGGATAAATCTCCAAGTTTAATGGAATCTGGGTGTCTTTAAAATACATTTGAATTGCATTCATATCAGCATTCAAAACAAGTTGAAATTTATAAGATTGTAATTCCCTTGCAAGTTTGACAAATTCATAAATACCTTTATATAATTTTAATGAACATAGCATGAGAATAGTTTTATTTTCCCGGGCATTTTCATTTCTTATTACTTTTTCCAGAAAACTATCAGATAAGCAATTATAAATAACATGGGTGTTTACATCAGATACTTTTTCCTCCTGGTGCACAAACTTGGAAACATATAGTACATCGGATGCAGTTTGCTTAGCTATTCTAAACAGGATTTTTTTCAAAGCATATGGTTTAATTGATGTTTCATGTATGTGGTATATTACTTTACAACAACGAAAATAACCAGCAAGAGCTGCCCCAAATGGCAGTACGGTATTTATATATACGATTGTTCCTTTTTTTAAACTGAAAAAGAGCCTGAAAAAGATAACTGCCTGAGTAAAAATATAATAAAACAGCGTCAGGTATTTGTTTTTGCTCCAAGTATAATTGAAATATTTATAACTTGCATTCGGGATATTAGAAAGAAATCCGCATTTATTAGCAGATGTGAAAACATCTACCTCGAATTGATTTTCAATCAAAGCTTCAATTGCCTGCCTAAAAACCAACGGGCTCCCGCTGTAGTCGTTCAGCAGGTGTACTGCACAAACCTTCTTCATAAAATTTTCTATCTAATGTATTATATAAGGTATCTAAAAATATACCTTTAGATTCCCAGGTTAAGTATGCTGCATGATGTTCACGAGCAAGTTCTTTTTCTTTTTGAAATAGGGCATTATTAGTGAATAATAAATTTAGTTTTCCAGCAAACTGGTTAACAGAATTATCATATGTTGTGTACGGCACTTTTAATTCTGAAAGTTTCGAAACAAGTTCACCGGGACCACTGTTGTCAAAGCAAATCACAGGTAATTCAAAACTTAATGCCTCTGGTATTACCATCCCTGCACCTTCATGTGATGGGAAAAGAAAAACATCTGCTAACGTATAGATATCAAATAACTTATTCTGCTCAATCCAAGGAATCATTTCTACATATTCTTCTATCTGTAATTCTTTTATTTGATTCTGCAGAAATGTTTTCAGGGGACCACTTCCAATAAGAAAAAGTTTTGCGTTTTTTCTTTTTTCTAAGGGGAGTCCTTTAATAAACTTGGCAAAACAGGCAACAGTTAGATCAAATCCTTTAAGTGGTACAAACCTTCCAACACTTAGTACTGTAAATATTTCATCTTTCTTTTTTTCGAAAACATATTTTGGTGCTGCTACAGCCGGTATAACAATGGTTTTGTTTTTATCAGAACTTAAATGTTTCCGTGTGTCAGAATTGACTGCTAAAATATAATCTGCACTGTTCCTGCATATTTTTAGAAAAATATCAAACGTCCAAAATAGTTTTTTCAGAAACCAGGTTGCTTTGTTTTTTATTACTTCTTTTCTTCCATAAGGATTTAGTGAAAATTCATTGGGCACACAAGGATGGTGGCCTACAGGTCCCCAAATGAAAGGTTTGTTAAATACCCATAAAAAACTCGGTAACCAGTCCGTGTGAAAATTTAAATTATGTACTATATCAAATTTTAGTTTATTTCTTTTTATAAAGATGGGCATTGTGATTTGCCATAAATAAAAATATAGTAGTGCGAGATGTGGTCCTTTTTTCCAGAATCTAAGAAAATAGGGAAGATCAAAATAAAAAAATTGGATATTGTTTGTTACGGAATATAGATCAGGATGCTCAAGGATATATTTCTCAATATGGGGGCGGTTGTTTTTTCTTGTAATAGCAATAACCTTCCTAAATCTGGCTATTTCTAAAATCCAATTCCAGCCTGTGCCATCTTCAGATCCTTTATAAGGATTTACTGCATAAGCAGTTACTAATATGGTTTTCAGTATTTTCAGGCAATGGCTTTTTTAAGTGTTAGTATGTTTCGATGTCGTTCTAATTCATTTCTGCTTTTTAGCACTTTAGCCGGTACCCCGCCAACCACAGAATAAGCAGGCATTGACCTTGTAACTACTGCACCTGCTGCAATAACACAACCCTCTCCAATTATAACCCCATCAAGAATGGTTACCTTGCTTCCTATCCAGCAATCTGCGCCTATTTTAATTCCTTTTCTATTTACACCCTGGTTGCGAATTAAATCATCTGTTGATGCGTAGTTATGATTTTCAGGATGGCAACTAAAATATTGTCCTACAATACAATTATCACCAATTTGCAAACCACCGGCTCCTCCCAGATATGCAAATTCACCAATGCCTACATTATTTCCAATACGAATAAAGGCTCCTGTATTGTTTAATGTTGTTGATATAATTACCCTGCTGAAAGCGCCTATACTGGAATTATCACCTATGAAAATTCCCTCCTTTCCCAAAGCTGAGATAAAAACGTTTGTGTCAATTTTTACAAACTTCCCAAAATGAATTTTTCTGAAATTGAAGAATCGAACATTTCTTCCTAACATAATAAACTTAGGCTTTCGGAATCGGAAAAGTATCCTGAACCCACGAAATATCATTATGCTCTTCTGCATAAAAAACATGAAAATTTCAACACCACTTATTTCTCTATCAAACGAGAACAAGGGGTTGCGTAATCGGATAATATTTTCAATTAAACCTTTCATTCTAACGAATTTTGATAATTTGATAAAATAGTTTGCAAGGTTTTTTCAAGTTCAATATTTTGTATACTTATATACGCAGAACGGTTATATTTCTTTTGAAAGTTTTGAAAAAGACCGTTGTATTTTTCAGTCAGATCTATTATATCTTCTTTAGACAATTCTTGTTTTCTGGAAATAATAACATCTGCAGGGGCATATAAAAAGAAATTGAGTTTAGGTTTAAAGATGGCGGCATAAAACTTTTTAATAAATGAAGAAGATAAATTTATATTTGAACGCTTCGGGTCATTTATGAAATCAAAATAGTACCTGTCATATAAAACAATGTACCCCTGAGCAGTATATTTAAACCAAACATAAAACTGGCCTAGTATAAAATCCAAGTAATAATAGCTAAAGCGGAGTAAGGAGAGAGATTTACTGGTATTTTTTCCTTTTCTTGGTAATTGATGTGTAGCCCTGGTTTCGGCTTCTTTTTTCCCATATTTCCAGGCGCTTAAGATAGGTAATATACCTGGACGGTGTCTAATGACTACTACTTTTCGTCTATATTTTTTTTCTAATAGTTTTTGTGTTTCCTGAATCACTGTTGATTTACCGGAACCATCAACTCCGCTAAATGTTATTGTAAGCCCTTTTTTATTAAAACTTAAATTCTTGATTATATCCCTGAAATATTGAATACTATTTTTCAATTTTTGTATTCCATGATTTTCTCTTAAAGTCTTTAAGTAAATTTTTGCTTTGCTGGCATGTAGATTTGAATTAGTAAAAATATCACACAAATTACTTTCTCGTAAATGAAGAATAGATTCAAATTCTTGCATGAGTTTTTGCAGTTCTATATTATAGAGCTGTGCATATCGTACTATATATTTATCCGGAATATTAGAATCATTTAGAATATAAAATAACCAGGTGTACAGTAGGTCATTTATTTTTGATGCTACTTTTATACCCGATTCATTAACAATTGCAGAATCTAAAACAGAATTCGCTTCCAACATTACAACATTTTTCCGCCTGATGCTATGAATTAAGTCGACGCTAAGCATACTTCCATCCCGGAAAAATATTTCAAAATTTGCCATCATAGAATTCTTTACGATGTTCAATTTTTTAACTAATACATGCTGTGCGATGAATTTATTTACAGTTTCTATTTCGGATTTTTCAACAACAAGATCAATATCGGAAGTTATTGGAATGTCTTCAATATTCGAATAATGAAATTTCAAAAATGCATACCTGGAATTGCGCAAATGCGAAAAGAATTCTGGCAAAAATATTTCCCTGTACTTCTTTTTTGAGTAGTATGCAATTTCTTCTGATAAAGCTTTTTCCCAAAACGAAAGAAGCCAATACACTTGCGTATGCCACTTTTCTTGAGTATTGTAGATGTTTATGTAATAAGTTGTTATACTTAATAAATAAAGGCCAAAATAAATGCGGGGTTGAAGGCCTGAATTATTCAGACGAGTATCTTCGGTACAAGTGTTTATAAAAGTATCAATTTCTTTTCTTAAAGAAACATAATTTTTCTTTTGTAACAATATACCGGATTGACATATAAAGTGAAATAAATCAAATAATATGGGCTGAAAACCAGCTAACTCCCAATCATAAAGGGCTATATTATGTTTTGTAACATATAAATTCCAGGGTGTAAAATCTCCGTGAGCAAAATACGATTGAAATTCATTATTGCTTTTCAGTTGATTTTGGAGCTGCTCAACTTTGCCTATTAGATCGGTTGGTATTTTTGACTGAGTATTTTTTAGGTTCGAAATGCGCAACGAAATTTCCTTCCAAAATTCCGACTTTGCATATGTCGTGTTTATTGTTGAAGATTGTAAATCTATTATCGCATGAACATGCTGTTGAGTCAGGTAAGGAGTTCTGAATGCACCTTTCGATTTCAGATCTGTGAATTTGCAACTATCAGAATCTAAAATCTTTATTTTTGAAACTTGAATATCTTTTAGGTTAATACTATGTATATATTGTAATGCTGTAATTTCATTTTCTAAATCAAGTTTGCTTTTTTCAGTTATTGCTAGTTTAGTAAAATAATAGATCCCTTTTTTACTTTTTGTAACTGAAATTAACTTTCTCCCGGGACCTATTGTTCCCGTGAAGAGTGCCCAAGCGGTATTGCTTAAATCGCTTCCAAGCAGATTTTTAATATGGGAAGCTTCTGTAAAAATGCTTCCGCTTTTTAGGAACCGATTTAATCGAAGCAGGAAAACAATTTCGACCAGAAATGCATATATTTTACTTTTTATTGTAGCGGCATTGTAAAATTTGAGAAAGAGAGGTTCTGTTAATTTTGCTGGGTAAATCCAGCGTATCGATTTATCCGGATTTTTGATGAAATGCAATTCAATTTTATTTCCTTCGGTAGGTTCCGGAAAGAAGTGGTTACTGAGAAAAGATTTTGTAAAATATTCGGAGCCGGTTAACATGTGTGTGTGTACGTAATATAAGTTTTGCATATAATATACCAAGGTCTGAATGGCCTGAAAGCCTAGTGAAATAAGCACTTTTAATAATAGGGTTTAAGTTTTTATCCAGTTATAGGAAAGCTTTCCAAAAAATGGAAACCTAGGCCAGAATGGTTCTTGATGGAAAATGCCTCTCTTCAACCAATTTTTCTTTGAGAGTCAGTTTTGGGTTGTATTTTATACATAGAGAAAATAAGATTAAATAATAGAATAGTATACCAAAATTGTTTTCACCAAATATTCCGAATTCGGTAAATGAATTAATTAGTATTGGTATGCTAAGCCCCATCAGCATTAGTTTTTCTTTTTTCTCTTTGAGATGATAAAATGCCCTGATTGTGAATGTGAGTTGGAGAAGTACAATAAAAAAGCCAACAAGCCCTAGATTCATTAGTACCTGTAAGAAAGTATTATGTGTCATCTGCCCTGCATATGTATGTACTCCTTGGAAAGAATCTTCATAAGCTATACGCATAAACCCATAACCCCAGATAGGTTCTTTAGGTAAGCCTTCTGTGATTAGCGCATTCCAAAATGGGATCCTACCGGTTAAACTGAAAATTTCCTCCCATCCTCCCTGATTTAAAAATAAATATTGTACAATAAATGGAATACCGATAACCAGAATTGTTATTGATATTGTCTTTAGTATCCTCTGTTTTGATGTAAGAATATAAAACAGAATAATAAGAATTAAACCAATAAGAGAAGACCTTGACCCCGTTAGAAAAAGTGCATATATGAGTATACAAATTTTACATAAAGAGAAAATATATTTTTTAAATGTTATCATGTTATACAATGAACAGCTCACTCCAACTGCACAAAGCATCCCTAATTCATTCGGATTCATCATCCATCCTCCGAGCCTGGCCAACTCACCTCCATGTGTCATTCTGTAAAAAGTGGAGGGTAAAAGAAATTTACCAACAATGAATATCAGAAGAATGAAAAATGAAGAATCAGAAATTAAACGAGATATATTTATTTTATTCTGCGGGTAATATGCCTTGATAATTATTAATATTTGCATCAAATAAAAAGCAAATAGTAAAACCTGAATATCCATAAACCACTGTAGTGCTGAGTAAAGAGGATCTGATGACCATAAAAATGAAAATAAACCTAATAGAAGATAGAGGCCATAAAAAATAAGTACGAATGAATTCTCATATCGAAATGATGGGACTAAACCTTTAATTTTTAAGCGATAATAAATTCCTAGCAACAGAAAAGTCATGGAAGTTCGCATGCACAGTTTTAGGATACGGGTAATTAATACATTCTCATTCCAGCTAAAAAACCCGGCTAAATGGATGCAAAAGACAAACAATAGCAACAAATAAAGCTTTGTAAAACCTTGATGATTGACTGTATTTACATTGTTTATCATCCTAAATATAATTTTTCAAATTGCGGAATTATGGTTTTCCAATTAAAAAATTCTGCAAGTTTCTTAATCTTTTCAGTATGAGTTTTATGCAAAGCATTTATTTGTTTTTGTTGATGGAATAATGCCATTGTATTTTGAATTGTGTTCGCATCGTTTCTTTCTAACATGATTCCGCAACCGGATTTCCTGATATATTCCCCCATGTTTGTCTCTTCACTTAAAACACATGGAATTCCAAGCATACTAGCTTCTAAAACTGCGGTGGGCAACCCTTCGTTTCGAGATGGGTGAAAGAAAACATCCATCTCTTGTAAGAGCGTAAATTTTTCTTTACCATATTTAGCTCCGGAAAAAATAACTTTATCTGCAACTCCCAAGGCTGATGCAAGTGCGGTTAATCTAGGTAATTCAGTTCCCCCGCCGATAATGTTTAAATATGCATCAGCTTTTGATTGTGTTAAAAAATTAGCAAACCCTTGCATTAATAGATCCAATCCCTTTGTATGTATATCTATGCGGCCACAATATCCAAATACCAGGCTTTTATTTTTTTGGTGTGTTTCTAAATCTGAATTTACAGGTTGTTCAAATCCATAAGGAATTACTTTTATTTTTTCTGGTGCAATAAATGTTTTAATTATGTCTGTTTCACTTTTGCCCAGGCAGTGAATATAGTGTGCATGCCTAAGAATGGTTTTTTCAAATAACTGTGTATATATCTTTTTGATAAAGGGATTTTTATTTAGTGCTAATTTATTATATGCTCCATGGGGAGTAATTATATAACGAATACTTTTTTTTCTTAGAGTTCTAACTAAAGCAGGATACAACGGAATAAATCCGCCATGGAGGTGGAAAATTGTTTCAGATGCATCTAATTGTAAAATATCCTTTTTCAACTTTCGAGGTACAATAAATTGTAAAACAGCTTCTTTATATAACCTTGTACTAAATGTTCTTTCCGGGTAGTTATGTTCTATGTTTTTTGATATCCCCCATACTTCAACATTTTTATTTGCCTGTTGTTGTTTAGTTGCTAATTCATTAACAACACGGTTAACACCGTTCATTCGTTCAGGGTTTGCCTTACCTAATATGCAATGAATAATTCGCATGTTGTTTTTTGTTGATGAGTAATACTAAAGACATATAAATAAGCATGATGCATTGTATAGCTGAAAGCGAAACCAGTAAACCGATTACTCCAAAATTCTCAAGAATATATTTTGCAAATGCTAAATTTGAAACTGAGGCTAGAACATAAGCAATAAATATATGATGGGTTCTTTCTTGTAAACGGAGTAAAATCCTCATTGGATATCCTGCAAACATGAAAAAATAGACAAAACAAAATCCTTGAAGTATGTATGCGTTTCCTTCATAAGAGGAACCACCGGAAATGGAGAAAATAGGACTTGCAGTCATATAAACAAGTATCAGAATAGTGAAAATCAAAGCAGCAGCTTGTAAACTGATTTTAGTTAAATACTTATAAGATTTATTCGTTTCTACTGAGTAGAGTTTTGCAGCTGTAACAGGAACATAGTTATCAAAGGCCTGTAATACTACATTGAGAATTCCTATTAAATTTTGAGCAAGCCGTATTGAACCCAATACTGCAACCCCAAGATAACTGGGAGCTAACAATAATAAGTAGTTCCCTGAAAATATCTGCAAAGTTGATGTAGCAACAAGCCATTTTGAATAACCCCAGTTTTTAATGAAGGTTGATTTAATTTCTGAAAAAATTAATTTAGACCTCTCGCTTTTATAAATCCCAACAATAACAGAGGGTATGTAGCTGCAACCTATTGCGAATAAACAAAAAGGTAAGGATGCCTGTGTGAAATAAATAATGATTAACGAAAGTAGTTGTAAAATGCTAACAAAACTATCATGGATAACTGCATTTAATAATTTATTTTTGATGATATAGGTTCGTCGGATATAATCCTGGCATAGGGTAGCAGTTACTGTAATCATCGTTGCTAATATGAATTTGTTATTTACCTGATTCAGGTTGCTAAAATGAATAAGCAATGCAGCTATACTTCCTGCACTCAATGCCCAAAATATTTGTAAATAAAGTACATTGCCTAAATATTCTTTTTGTTTTATTATAGTAAGCCTGGCTAATAATATTTGCATGGGTTGAATGAAAAAGCTGAATTGGAATGACATCATGATCAAAAGAATTAACCATGAAAATGCAAAAACTCCAAAAAGCTCTGACCCTAAAAATTTTGCTAGAAATATTCCGGTAATGAAATTTGTACCGCTTATAATACACTGGTCAGTTACTACAAGTAGTTTATGATTGTGCATGAGCCTCTTCATATTAGTGAGTCGGGGATAGTTGTGGACGAAATGATGGCTGAGGCAGTTTTTGTTTAACTGAAGCGAGATTAAATCTTAGGACATCAATTCTTGAAGCACCTTCTCTATTTAGTATGATAAATGGATTTCTAATTTGATACTGTAGACATATGATTTCAAGTTCCCGAAGATGAGTGAGGTTTGATTTAAATGAATCAAGAACGATCATATTTTGATGGCTCTGGCGCATTAAGCCGATGGCAGCAACAGAATTTGAAATCGAAAAACAATCAATAATAATTGCCTGGAACCGATGTTGAATAAACGGTAACATTTGTTCAAATTTATGTGTAAGAATATCACTTTCTGATATTCTTAATTCATGTAGTTTATTGCATGCTAAATAATTATCCGGCATTTCGGTATAATTTTTCATCTCGTCTAACCCGGATTCTGAATTATCGCAGGAAATAAACAGGGTTAGGAAGTTTTCCTCTACAAAGGTTTCTGACAAGTAATTTGCAATAAATGATTTTCCTGTTTTTGGACCATATGAACTTATACAAACTGTATTACCGTGGTTTATTACGCCCTTAAACTTGAGGTCAAATAAAAATTTTCTAAATGCTGGAAAAACTTCTTTAGGAAATAATAATTTTAATTTACCCCCAAATGGAATATTAGAATTCTTTTCTACTTTATCAGAATTTCTAATACCGGGTTTAAATGAATCCCAAATGTAAATGCTAATGATGCTAATGACGATCCCAATAAATATGAAAAGGGCAAGAACAAATAAGCGATTAGGAGAAACCGGAACATTGGATACAATTCCCGGTTCTATTATGCGATGAAAAGTAATTGATGCCGCTTTTGCGATTTCGGCTTCCATCTTTTTTTCATTTAGGAAATTGTACATTTTCTCATTGAGGTTAAAGTACCTTTCATATATACTTAATTGTTTTTCCTTTGCGGGCAATCCAATAAATGCACTTTCAGATTGCGAAATTGCCGAATAGGTTTCATCGTATTTAGCTTTTAAATTTATTTGAGTGTTTTTTGCGCTTTCAATAATATAATCAGTAATATCCTGCATCTTGTCATCCAGGACTTTTATTTTCTGATTATCCGGTGTATACTTTAGTAGTAAGTCTTTCTTTTCAGCTTCTAGCTCCTTTAATTGTTTGACAAGTTGAGTTGAAAGTAAATCATTGTAAGCCTGGAAATTCGGGGCTGTAGAATGAAAATCATTTTTATTTTTTTCCAGGTAGTTTACTAAAGTGTCAACTCCAGCTATATTCATTTGCAGATTTGACATCTGAATTTTCATTTCAGCAATTTTGCGCAAATCTGTTTCTGTTTGTTGGTTGATATTGATAATATTATTTGCATCTCGGAAAGACTCTATTGTGTTTTCACTACCTGATAACTGTGCGGAAATGGATGCTATTTGTTCATCAATAAATTTAACTGTGAGTTCTGCTGCTTCAATTTTATTTTGCACATAATCATCCATGTATGCCTCCGCAACAGCATTTACAACATCCGCTGCTTCCTCCGGAACATCGCTTCTATAAGATAATCGCAAAACAGCAACATCTTTATCTATCGATGTTACGTCTAAGCCATTCATAATATTCGAGATGAGACTTTCCCTGTTGTATATTATAAAGGAATAATTATCAGCAAGGTCAATGTTTTTCTTTTTATTGAACAACTCCTCGTTTTTCAGAATAGATAGGGTTCCATGTTTAAGCTTCAATTCATTTCCTAGTTTTCCGTTGTATTTTCTGTTATTATCAGTTACATCAGTCAATATAAAACGTTCATTTATATCAATTGAAATCGGAAATGATTTATCAAAAAAATGGGAATTATTTTCTGAAAACTTTACAATAAACGGCGACTCTTTATACAGGTTGGTAGTCTTAATATCCCCGATTCTATAACAATTTGTCCTATACATTTGTAATTTATCCAATGCTCGATCGGCTATCATATGTGATTTAATGGTGGCAACCTCCTCCTGAATTTTATTTGATTGGACAAATACATCAAAATCTTTGAACAGATTGCTGCTTGACGGGCCATCTTGAATATCCGCCAGTTTGATCTCAGCTGTACTTTCATATTCCGGGGTACAATATTTTAAATATTGATTCCCAAGCCAGAAGGCTGCTCCAATACAAATGATTATTATCGGAATTCCTTTTATTACAGGGGAAATAATTTTAATATTTTTTTGATATTCAGTCATGTCAATTAGTTTTATTTATTGAGTGTTGAATATAAAATGGCAGCAGCGGTCAAAACCGAAGCTATAGGAATTAGTGATTGTGATTTGATATCCAATATTTTCCCTTTACGTGAAGGGATATATATTATATCACCGGGATAAATGAAAAGTTTACTTTGCAGCTCAGATTCCAGTTGTACAAGATTGATATTGTATTCAATCGTGTTTCCATCTTGCATTCTCACCACCTTTACATTTTTTTTATCAGCATAAGGTTCAAAATCTCCGGCAAGTGCGATGACCTCAAGTAAAATTTGCTTTTCGTTTTCCAATGAAATGTTTCCGGGATTCCGAACCTCGCCTAAAACAGATGCTTCCCAATTCAATACTCGAATTTCAATTAACGGATTTACAATTGTGTTTTTATACAATTCTGATAAGTGCTTTTCGCAATCAGTTAATGATAATCCTTCAACTTTTGTGGTTCCGATCCCCGGTAATGCAATATTTCCATCAGGATCTACCTGTAACCATTTACCATAAACTTCGTTGGAATTGTAGATTGTGAAAATGGAACCTACACTTAAATCATCATGATCCCAAATACTTACACTTAGTTTATCTCCTTGTTGAATGGTATAAGCAGATGGAGTATTGTTATTTATTAAATCATCAGCATCTTTTGATTTGGTTGATGCTTGAGTGAGTAAATTTTGTGTTGAACATGAGGAAAGAGCGATGAAGGCTGTAATTGCAAGTATGAAAGCGAATAGATTTCCTTCAATTTTATTTTTCTGAAAAAGTGAAATGGGGTTGGGATAAGGTTGAGTTTTATGTTTTTCAACAAGGGAATGCTTTACTTCAGTTTTTGAAATATTTCGAATTTTATTTATTATTTCTATGAGAGCTTCAAATTCATTGTCACCTTTTATTATATAATCATAAGCCCCTGCTTTTAGTGCTCCGACAGCAATATCAGTTTGTTCCTGCCCGCTCACATTAATCACATAAACACCTGGTAATTGCTTCTTAATTTCTTTAAGTGTTTCCAAACCCGTCATCCCGGGCATGTGATGATCAAGCAATATAATATCGGGTTTATTATTTAAGTTTTCAATACATTTTTTTCCGCTTTCATAATATTCAATTTCTTGAAAACCTTCATTTTCTAAAGTCTTTATTAATAAATATGCATACGCTTTATTGTCATCTACAACAAAAAATTTTAAACTGTTCATATTTTCCATACTTATGTGCTTAGTGATGTTTGAATAATTATACCAATTTGTCTCTAAATGATTTTTTTCATTTATTACTGAATACTTTGTATTTAGCTATTTAATTGGTTTAAAAATTTGAAACTTGTTACTGTCATTTGGTACATGTATTTATATTTTATTTTTTATCATATCCTCATTAATCTTTTATTGGATTTTTTGTTTTACCAAGTTCATTTTGTTGTATCATATTGAGTGTTACTTCTAATGAAGAACAAAATGAGTGGATATGATTGTCTGACCCTCTCAACTCAAAATCTTTTACATCCATTTCTTCAATTATAGATATTTGCTTTTTTAAAATTGTTATACCAAGAACCTGCAGGTTAGATTTTAATTTATGTGCCAATGTTTTAACTTCATTGAATGCATGTTTTTTATAGTTATCAATTATGAGTTTATTTATAATTGTGGTTTCTGCTAAAAAAAGAGTAAGCATTTTTTCTATAAACATGGAGTTTCCTCGGGCAATTTTATACAAATTGCTTAAATCATACATTGAGTCATTTTTGCGAGATTCAAAGTTCAAATTTGTTGATGCAATTGTATGTTCCATTTTTTGTGTGTTTTAATGATTTATATTGATAATGAATTAGATTGTAGAATATTATATATAGTAGATTTACCGATATCCAACTTTTTTGCAACCAACAAAACGTTATTATCATATTTTTTTAAAAAATGCCCAATAATTCTTTTTTTATATTCTTCGAGTGTTATTTCTTCCTGAATGATGGACATAGTATTATGTACCCTCGATAGACGGATATCGTCCTCTTTAATAATTCCGTTATCAGCAACTACCGCTGCTATCTCAATTATTGATTTAAGTTCTCTGATGTTTCCGGGGAAATGATACTGGGTTAATTTTTTCAATGCCTGTTCACTTAATTTTGCAGCTCTGAGTTTATTTTCACGGGTAAATTCTTCCAGAAAATGTTCAGCAAGTAAAATCACATCATCTCCACGGTCTCTTAACGGAGCTAATTCTATCGGTAGGCCAATGATTCTATAATATAGGTCTTCTCTGAAATTACCGATTCTAACTTCTTGAGCAAGATTTTTATGTGTTGCTATAATTAACCTAACATCGAATTTTGTAACATCATTTCCTCCTAATCTAGTAAGTTCCTTCTCTTGGATAACTCTTAATAATTTACTTTGTAAATTCAAATCAAGGTCACCTATTTCATCCAGGAATAAAGTTCCTTTATCTGCTTCCTCAAAACGACCAATTTTTCTTGAAACGGCTCCGGTGAATGCTCCTTTTTCATATCCAAAAAGTTCGCTTTCAATTAAATCCTTCGGTATTGCAGCCATATTCACTGCAATGAATGGTTTCTTGTGTCTATCAGAATTATAGTGAATAGCTTTTGCAACCAATTCTTTTCCGGTCCCGGTTTCCCCGGAAATTGACACATTGATATTAGATTTCGAGGCTCTTTCTATTAATGAAAAAGTCGATTTTATGGCTTGGCTCTCTCCTTTTAAATTATTTTCAAATTTGTATTTTTTCCCAAGTTCACTTCTTAAAGCTGTAATTTGAGTTACTTGTTCTTTATTTACTCTTATCTTATTTACATGATTCCATAGCCGTTCAAGTGTTCCGTCTTCTTTTACAAAATAGTCATATATACCCTTATGCAAAAGTGATACAGCGGTAGAAACATTCTCCTGACCGGAAATTACTATTAGTGGTATATCTATGTTAAAATGCTGAATTTTTTTAATCAGCTCTTCCCCATTCATGTCAGGTAGAGAGAAGTCAATTGTAATAAGGTCAGGATTAATGTTCAGGTTTTTCAGACATTCTTTAGCAGTAGTAAACCTGAAAACCTCATTTTCCGGATTTTGAGTGATATGATACTCAAGTAATTCTCCGTACCAGGGATCGTCTTCAACAATAAAGATTTTAAAGTGTGCCATGTTTAGTTTAACAAAACTATAGTAGAATGCAATACGAAACTTTTTTGGGGTATTTTAGTAATGTCACATTATTAATTAAATGAACAGAAGAATTTTTCATATTACCAAAATCCAGGTTTGTAAAACTCACTTTAGTTTATTTCCATTCCTTGGAACTGATGTATATCAGCTCTTACAAGCCTAATTTATAAAGAGTATGAAAGCAATTTGTGAGAAAATTATGGATTCCGAATTCTAGAAATTGTACCTTATTCCAAAATTTGGAGAAGTCACTAAATCAGTAAGATTGTAGTGAAAAATGGCTTTTATTCACATGGGTTACAGAGTATTCAAATACATCAATATATATGTAAATACATATACATTTCCAGTCATTCCAAAAAATGGAAAATGGGTTGTTAATATAGATTATGGAAGTCTGGTGAAAACTTAAAATACTCTATAAATTTTGCTCATAGGGTACTATTTTATCACATTTTTGTAACAGCACAATTGGTTAGGTAAAACATAATAAGTATAATGTATTAGAAGGAAAACTACTCATTTCAATCAGCTTAGCTTTCCTTCATTATAAAATGTAAGAACATATCATCTAAGATGTGACTTAACAATTTGAACCAAATGTCTTGATGGTTAAAATGGAATTGTCAAGGCATATATATTGATACCCAGCATTGTATCGATAAAAGTATTTTGTTGTAAACACACATGTCTATCTTTAAGTTTAATATCTTAAGTAGAGTTATTATCAGTTTACTTCTGATCATTTTTCTAACTATTGGTCAAAAGGCAAATAGTCAGGTTTCTGCAAATTTTAGTTCCGATACAACTGATGGATGTTTATCTCTGGAATTGGTCCTAATAAATAATTCAACCGGTGCCACATCTTATTACTGGGAGGTTTATGATCCCACTGGCTCATTAGTAGGCAGTTCAACTTTATTTGAACCCGTTTTTTTTCTGTATTCAGTTGGTGATTATACTGTAACCTTAACTGCTACAGGTTCTGGTGGTTCGACGGATATTTTGACTATCCCGGCATTTGCAACTGTCCATAGTCCACCCACAGCCTCTATTTCAGCCTCAGACCTAGAAGGTTGTGCTCCCTTCACAACCTCATTTTCAAATACTTCTATTCCGGGCTCTTATGGAGCAATAAGTAGTTACTACTGGGTAATTTTCGGCTCGGGAACTTTACCTTCAGATCCCACACTCACCTATACTTTTGATACTCCGGGTACATATTATGTTTATTTATTTATTGAAGATGATGCAGGGTGTGAAGATTTTGCCACCGTTGAGGTAACAGTTTATGATTGGCCAGAGCCCTCTTTTACATCAACGGCTTCTATTTCTTGTGCAACACCATTAAACATAAACTTTACAAATACAAGCACTGGAGTCTTACCTCTAACCTATCTCTGGGATTTTGGGGATGGTGCTACTTCAGTTGGAACAAGCCCATCACATAATTATACGTCATATGGCTCTTATGATGTTTCATTAACAGTTACAGATAATAATGGATGTATATATACTGAAGTATTTACAGATTATGTACAAATAAATGCCAGCCCAATTGTCAATTTTATTCCTTCAGAAACAATTATATGCGATGGTGAAGAGATATTCTTTGATAATTTGAGCGGTTCATCAACTGGTTCATGGCTTTGGAATTTTGGTGATGGGTCAACTTCTACCTTATTTGAACCCAGTCATATATACCCCGGCCCGGGTGTATATACAGTTTCATTAGATGCTGATTTTGGAGGAGGATGCAGCGGCAGTATTAGTTTTGTGAATTTGATTACAGTTGAGGAACCTCCTTTGGTAACATATACTTATACTGATCCCTCAAGTGTTTGCGAAACACCTTTCAGTGTTTCTTTTACACCTACTATAAGTGGCAGTTATTCTACAGTATTATGGTCATTTGAAGATGATGGATTCACCTCTACTTCATCAATGTTAAATCCAACTTATACCTGGAATCAATCAGGTGATTTTGACGTAAGTATTACTGTATCTACAACAGGAGGTTGTATATCAACCTATTCTCTTCCTGACCTTGTTACAATTGGTGAATTGGATTTAGTTTTAAATGCGTTCCCACCTGAAGGTTGTTTTCCGTTAACCACAACTTTTAGTGCTACCGGCTCTGAAGCTTTAACAACTTATTTATGGAATTTTTGGGATGGCACAACTTCAACTGCCGCAAACCCAACTCATTTATATTCTACTGTTGGATGTACTGATGTTTCGCTAATAGCCTCAAGTGTAAATGGTTGTAGTGATACAGTATATATAAATGATATGATTTGTGTTGGAGATACACTTACTGCACTTTTGGTTATACCTGATTCATCTTGCCCCGGAGTAATGTTAGAAGTGGATTATTTACCTTTAGATTCTATTACTGCAATAATTGATGGTGGATTAGATTATGCGTCAACATCACCAGTTAGTTCGTCAACTGTTATTACACTTCCACCAGGGGATCACACAGTAGATTATATAACTTGGAATAATGGATGTACAGATACAATTTCTTCTGATATTCATATTCTTGATGTTGATGATTCTAACTTAAGTGTAACATATAATTGTACAGATCCTTACACCGTCGAATTATTTATAGACCCAGTACTTGCAGATTCCAGTTGTGGGTGGTTATGGGACTTTGGAGACGGAACCACAGATAGCATATCACTAAATCCTACGCACACATATTCAGCTGCGGGTACATATCATGTAACGGTGACTTATTATTGTATTACACCCGATCCTTGCCAGGGATTGGGAATATATGTTACTATAAAGACACCGGTTGCTGATTTTATTGCCGTACCTGAAGTGAGATGTTATGTGCCAGGTGCAATTTATTTTTCGAATTTTTCAACTGACGGTATTTCTGACGCTGGATTAACATATCAATGGGATTTTGGGGATGGGTATTATTCAACTTTAGATAATCCAACCCACACTTATTTTTCTCCGGGTCAATTTATTGTGGAACTGACAATTACAGATTCAAGAGGTTGTACAGCTTTTACAAGCGATACCGTATATTTAAGTTCAATAACCGCTTCACTGTTTACTCCAGATTATGGGGGATGTTTACCTTTTGATGCAGAATTTTCTGATCTATCTGTTTCATCAGGAGCTGATATATCATCTTGGACAATCAATTGGGATGATGGTACTATTGATACATTTTATTCTGCTTCGGATGTGGATGATTTGACGCATACCTATTCAACTCAGAATTATTATAATGTTACTATGACAGTAATTAACGAGTTGGGTTGTATTGCATACGATACAGTTGAAATTATTGCTTCTCAACCATTCGCAGATTTTTATATTTCAGATACAATACCCTGCCTTAATGAAGAAGTGTTTTTTTATGAAACAGTAACAGGTTATGATATTGATTACTCATGGGAATTTGGCGATGGCAGCTTTTCTACGGATAGTTTCCCATCTCACTCCTATTCAGATATTGGCTCTTACCCGGTCACTCTAACTGTTACTGACATTAATGGATGTACAGATAGTAAAGTCTTTGAATCAATTGTTTCCGATACAGTTTTGGGAGAAATCAATTCAGATATTTTGATTTCAAGTTGTAACTATGCTTTAGTTCAATTTTTTGTTGAATCTGCTGACAGCCTGGAAAGTTTTGAATGGGATTTTGGGGATGGCTACACATCATCAGAAGCAGAACCAATTCATGCATATATCAGTGCTGGAGAATATACGGTTTCAGTTATCATTACAAACACAAACGGGTGTTCCGGAGAGGTCATAATAGATGGTTATACTCTCGTTCCCGGCCCTTATGGGAATATTTCTATCAGCGATGATAGCTTGTGTATTGGTGATGCCGTTTCCTTTTATTTAAATGGAGCTTCAATAGATACAGTATCATTGTTTTTTGGAGATGGGAATACTTATAATGCTGACATACTTTATACAGATGTTTATTCAACATATACAATCCCTTATATTTATTCAGATACAGGAACATTTTATATTTCAGCATATGTTACGGATAGTGCAGGGTGCTCTAATATTTTTCTCGCAAATGATACCATTGAAGTTGGAGGCTTACCAACAGCAAATTATTTTGTTTCAGAACTTACAATCTGTACTGGTCAGGAGATAACATTTACAGATAGTTCTTCGGGGCCCGATGAGCTGATAAGTTGGTTTTGGGATTTAGGGGATTTAAGTATTTCTTCGGATTCATCCTCTAATTATAATCATGTTTATACGAACCCTGGGGTTTATAATACAAGCTTAACGGTTGAAACGATTTTTGGATGTACAGATGAAATGGAAATTCTGGTAACTGCCCTTGAGTATCCCGATATTATGATTTCGCCTGATACTACAATTTGTCCCGGTTTATCGGTTTCTTTAAGTGCTTACGCTGATGGAGCTGTTTCTTATACCTGGTCACCAACTGATAGCCTTTCAGCAACAAACATTAATGACCCGATCGCATCGCCAATTACCACAACTACTTACACCGTAATAGCGGATAATGGATATTGTACTTCTGACACATCAACAACAATATCTGTCATAAATAACCTAATCAATGCTGCAGGTTCTGATGCAGATATTTGTATAGGTGATACTGTTTCTTTGTTTGTTGATTTTACAGATTCTGTTAATGAAGGATTCATTAATTATGTCTGGTCGCCCTCCACATTTTTATCAGATAGTTATTCGTTAGACCCATACAGCATTCCCACAAATGATATTAGTTATACTGTGGAAGCAACATGTGGAAACCTAATCGAAACATATACAGCCTATATATCTGTAAACGACCCTCCTGTTGTAAATATTATTGAAGACTCCCTTTTATACATTATTGGCCAGGACCCACTTGTGTTAAATACAACTGTAACTGATTTTTCTTCAAATACCATGAGTTATGCATGGATGCCTGATTATAATATAGACTGTAATACATGTTCAAGTGTTAATGTTTCACCAAATGTTACAACACTCTACAGTGTTATCGTTACTAATCAATTTGGCTGCTCCGACACTGATTTCGCTTTTATTAATGTAAAAGGATGTGAGGTGAGTCTCTTCGCAATACCCAATTTATTCACACCGAATAACGATGGGTTTAATGATGTATTTAGTATAAAATATGAAGGATTAGAAAGTGTTTCAGGATATAAGATTTTTGACAGACTTGGCGGGCTGATATTTTCTACAAATGACCCATATGCAAGCTGGGATGGAACTTCTAAGGGAAAACTTTGCAATCAGGATGTGTATGTTTATTCAATTGAAGCGGTTTGTTTAAGTGGTGAAAAGATAATTGCATACGGAAACCTAACCTTATTGAGATAGAAAAATTCCTGCAGGTTCAGTTGTTAATAGGCCAGTGAATCTCAAAGTTGATTTAGGGTACAAGGCTTTGAAAGTATAATATTAAAAAATGTAATTACTCAATTTGAATTCGAATTTCCTTTGCCAGAAATTCCGCCCAAATGCCATACATTTTACCCGAAGTGTGCAACCCGTCGGGGGCCAAAAGTGTAATATCTGTTTTGGCTTTCTTACTGATAGGATTTATATCAATATATTGTACCTGATATTCTTCGGCGATTTTTCTATTAACTGTGTTAAATGCATCAATTTCATTGCTAATTAGCTCTTGCGGTTTCCTTAAATGCGCAGCAAAGGGGGAGACACTATAATCAGGTATTGAAAATACAATCACATGATCTTTCATGCCGGCGGTACATTGTATTGCATTTTTTATTAATCTTTCAAAATTCGCTGCATACTCACTTGTATCTACACCCTGAAACTGATCATTCACTCCGATTAAAACTGTAACATAATCAAATGTGTTTTCAAAGTTGGCTTTATCAATTGCCGAAATCAAATTTTGAGAGGTCCATCCAGTTCTGGCAACAATTATAGGGTCTTTAAAACGGATGTTTTCCTTTTTAAGTATAGTAATAGCCTGGTCGGGAAACCTTTCTTCCGCTGTTACTGATTCGCCTATGGTATAAGAGTCGCCAAGGCACAACAATGTGTAACTTTTTTCTTGTACATGTTTGTGAAAAAGAATTGAAAAAAATAAAAGTACAACGTACATAACTTCATTGATATACGAATTTTTAGTATGCAGGGGTTTATGGAAAGATAAAAAAACCCGGAAATACTTCCGGGTTTCTGAAAACGTTTATGGGATTAAAAAGCTATCAATTCTGTGAGAAATAGATCTTACTTCGTTTCGTACCTGCGATGGCGATATAAATTCCCGAAGGCGCATTTGTAAGAACTGTATAAGACCTGCCGGATAGGTCGTAATATATCGAAGTAACTTGCTCAGTATCTTCGGTCAGTGTATTATTAGTTAACCTAATCGGAATAATGTCTGAGAAAATTGAACTATTTTCATCCGCACTTACTACCTCAAGTCTATAATATATATATTCAATATCAGGCGTTATACCATCCTCATAAGTATAATAGAGTTTTTCCGATGAGAACCCTGCTGCTTCCAAACTGGAGATAGTTTCCCAGTTTATACCATCCGTTGATCGTTGTACTAGAAACTGCCCGGTATTTTCTTCTGAAGCAGTAACCCATTCAAGCTCAACAGTTGTTTGATTTTGAATGCCTGTAAAAGAAACAATAGAAATTGTTGCTTGAACATTTGAAATTGCGCATGCCAGGAAAAGAAATGTTCCTGTAAATAGCAATCCTCTGCTTGGGTTTTTTGGGTAGAAAGAGTTCATGTGTGTGTATTTTCTTACTCCAAATTTAAGTCGAATATAATGAGATTGAATTACTTGAAAATAACCTTTGTGACAAATTAAATAGCTGCATATGGGTTCAGAAAACCAGCGAATAGCTTATTTTACATACTTTCCTGCTTATAAGATGTTTTTCTTATTTGTAAATACCTGACACATATCAATATACAATTGATTGCTAAAATATCAATTTGTATTCGCCAAATTGATAAAAGGTGACACAGAAAAACTCTAGTCATAATTCTAATTGCATTTGCCCCGGTCTTCTGAAAGCCTTTAAATTAAAAGCGAATGGAGGGTAATGCCCCATGTATTTTTCCTTCATTAAATAGAACATTTGTTGAATGGCAAAAGCAAGCTCACCATCACCTCGTTTTCTTTTTCCCCAACGACTGTCGTTCAGTTTTCCGTTGTGAACTGCTTTCACATTGCTCAAAACTCTGTCAGCATGATCAGGAAAAGTCTTATAGATCCAATCTGTAAAAATTTGAGCAATAGCTCCGTTCAACCGCAGCATCGTAAATACAGCAGTATGTGCACCATGATCGGCAGCAGCTTTCATAATGTCGGGTAGAAAATGATCTGTGAGCCCGGGAATAATCGGGCCTATCATCACACCAACAGGAATTCCATTTTGTGCAAGTTTTTCCATTGTTTTTAATCTTGCTTTATAGGTAGCAGTTCTCGGCTCCAACTTCAGCCTGATGTTTTCATCAAGGGCTGTAACTGACAATAATGTGTGAATCAATCTTTCTTTTGCAAGTTCACCAAGTATATCAATATCACGGACTATGAGCTGATTTTTTGTAAGCATACCCGCCGGATTTTTATATTTCAAACACACTTCAAGAATAGTCCGTGTGATTTTCATTTTTCTTTCGATAGGTTGATAACAATCTGTGTTGCCTGAAATATGAATCGGGTAGGGGTTCCAATTTTTATTCAAAAAAACCTTTTCTAATAACTGGGGCGCATTGGGTTTTACGATAATCCTTGTTTCAAAATCCAGCCCAGCACTAAAACCCCAATAGTTGTGAGAGTTTCTTGCATAACAATAGACACAACCATGTTCGCAGCCCTGGTAGGGATTGATGGAATACATCATTCCCGAATCGGGGCTTTCCACCTTGTTCAAAGCATTTTTAGGAAAATCTGTAAAAAACAAAGTCTCCCTCGGCGTAATCATCTCCTCATCTAACCCTTCAATATGCTCCTGCACATAATTATTATCATGAAAGGGGTTAAAAGGATTTATCTGCGCTCCCCGGCCTTTTAGAAATTTTTCTTCTTCAATTTTTGGAATTTCCATAAATGTCATTATTTTTGACAAAAAAAGTCAATATATTTGACAATTTCAATACTTGTTGATAAAATTATTTTCTTATGAATCATTTAGCAAAGAACCTCAAACACTTACGCAGTAAAAGAAAGATGAGCCAGCAGGAACTTGCTGACATGCTGAGCGTAGGGCGAACCGCAGTAGCAAACATTGAAGCCAACCTTGCTAACCCGGGACATAAAACCTTGCTTGAAATTGTCAAAATATTTGACGTTTCGCTAGACGAACTCCTCCATAAAGACCTGTCAAAGCAGTTGAAGAAGGTTTCTACAAAAGATGTTGAACAAGGCAGTGGCACTATTATTTATCGTCCGTTTGTGATCACTGTTGATGAAGCTGGCGAGGAAAATATTGTGATGGTAGATACCAAAGCAGCCGCAGGATACCCGACAAGATTTCTTGAACCTGAATTTTATAAAGAACTGCCCGCATTTAAATTGCCAGGCACCGATTACCGAAATGGGACTTTCCGTTGTTTTCAAATTGAGGGCGATAGTATGCAGGATACTCTGCAGCATGGCGACTATGTGATTGCACGGTTTTGTGATGATTTTACAAAAGATATCCGGGAGGGATACATACATGTTGTGGTTACTAATGATAATGTGTTGGTGAAAAGAGTAATCAATAAACTTCAATCAGAGAATAAAATTTACCTACTGAGCGATAATGAAGCCTACCCCGAAATAGCTGTAGATGCCGAAGCAATAAAAGAACTCTGGTATGTAAAAAGCAAACTTTCCAATTATATGCCTGTGAAAAAAAATGACCTGGATAAGTTAGTAGGCGATTTAACGATGCAAGTGAGTATTTTAAAAAGCAGGCTGGATAGTATTGAAAGGAATTAAGATGGCTTTATAAATTTGAGAAAAATATTTTATGGCTGGAATATCTCCCGAAAACTTTTTCAAAAAACAAAGAGACACATCTGAAATAAAATCAGAAATTTTAGTTGAATATTTTAAAGCATGGGCTGCGATAATGTTGAAGGGACAATCTTATAAAAGCATTAATGAATTAGCATATATTGATTTGTTCGCTGGAACCGGCAAATATGAGGATGGAAATATATCAACACCACTAAAAATATTGAATAGCATTTATAAGAGTAAAGGGAATGATTTTATTGATTATGATAAAAGTGTCAAAACATTTTTTAATGATGATGAGCCCAAAATTATTGAAAAATTGATTGCTAATGTAACATCGTTAACCTTTTACAATGAATTGACTCACAAACCAGTTATCTTTCAACAAGAGGCAGCCCATTCTCTTTTGGTAAATATTTTAAGAAGAGGTGTTCCATCATTGACTTTTATTGATCCATTAGGGTATGGTTATACCAAAAAGATGTTACTTGAAGCAATAAGAAGTTGGGGTTCAGATCTATTCGTACTGTTCAATATCAACCGAATACGAATGGCAGTAATAAATGAGTCTGTCGAAAGAAACATGCAGGAAATTTTCGAAGATGATTTAGATAAAATTAGAGAATTTTATGAACTTGAAAGAAACCCAGATAAAAGGGAATTATTCATATTAGAAATTTTCGAAAGTATATTTAAGGAAAAAAATTATAAGACTTTAAGATTTAAAATTAATTTTCCTGATAGAGATCAATCAAGCCATTATCTTTATTTTGTCTCGAAGGTTAATATTGCATTGACGAGAGCAAAAGAAATAATGCAGAAGTATAGTGATTTTCAGGGGGATGGTGTTCCTATGTTCGGCGCAAATTTGCCAATTTCACCTACATTATTCCCAGAACTAAATAAATACTCAATAGTTAATCTAATTACACTTTTACGGGATGATAAAGCTAGATTTAATAACAAGAAAATTGAGGACATATATTTAGAACATAATTACGGAACAAATTATATCAAAGAAAATTATAAAGAAGCAATTAAACAATTGTTAAGTAAGGATGAAATATTTCTAATAGACATAAAAGGTAACCGGAAACAGAAAATAACATACACAGCAACTGTAAAATTTAAATAACTATGTCTCAATCATCAATAGAATGGACTGAAATGACCTGGAACCCGACAACGGGTTGCAATAAAGTCTCGGCAGGATGCAAATACTGTTATGCTGAAGTAATGGCGAAACGCTTGCAGGCGATGGGAATTGAAAAATATAAAGATGCTTTTAAATTACGATTGCATGAAGATGCCCTTCATATCCCTTATTCCTGGAATAAACAGAAAGTTGTTTTTGTAAACTCCATGAGTGACTTGTTTCATAAAGATGTGCCACTGGAGTTTATCAAAAAAGTTTTTGGAGTGATGAATGATACAGAACATGTTTACCAGATTTTGACAAAGAGAGCTGAGCGTCTTTATGAATTGCACGATAAGTTAAATTGGAGTGAAAATATCTGGATGGGAGTTTCAGTAGAAGATGAAAAAGTAATTGACAGAATAGATTTTCTTCGGGGTACAAATGCGAAAACCAAATTTCTTTCCTGCGAACCACTGATTGGCCCTCTCAATAACTTACATCTAGAGAACATAAACTGGGTAATTGTTGGCGGGGAAAGCGGAAGGAAAGCAAGACCAATGGCTAAAGAGTGGGTAATTGATATAAAAAATCAATGTAGGAAACAGAAAGTGAAATTCTTTTTCAAACAATGGGGAGGGGCAAATAAAAAGAAAGCCGGGAGAATTTTGAACGGAAGAACTTATGATGAAATGCCTGTGATGAGACCTCATCGCCAAGTAGCTTAATTAATTTTTCATCTGCGCCATCAGCGTAATCTACGGGAAACAAAATACCATGCTTCCAAACTTCAACCATCAACACCAAAACCTGAAGCCCTCAGTTCTGTTTGTAGACATGAACAGCTTTTTTGCTACCTGTGAGCAGCAGGTAAATTACTGGTTGCGCCACAGGCCCGTTGGTGTTTGTGTTTATACAGGTCAGTTCGGTTGTGTGATCTCATCTTCCATTGAAGCAAAGAAAAAAGGAATTGGCCTGGGCCTGCGCTTAGATGAAGCAATGAAAATCTGCCCGGAACTTGTGCCGCTGGAAACACACCCCACCCGCTACCGGGAGTTTCATGTAAAGATTATGGAGGTGTTGAAAAAATATTCAGATAATGTAATTCCTAAAAGCATTGATGAGGCCATAGTAAACCTGAACGGGTATGATCTTATTTATAAAGACACCGTTGCAGTAGCAAAACAAATTCAGCAGGACATAAAAAATGAAGTGGGCGACTATCTAAAATGTTCCATCGGTGTGGCACCCAATGCTTTTCTTGCAAAACTCGGTTCTGATATTGGGGGCACAGATGAAATATGTCTGATCACCCCGGACAACATTGATGAACATCTCAGCAAACTCAAACTCACTGACCTTCCGGGCATAGCAGACGGTATGAGTAAAAGACTTATCAGAGGTGGCATTCATACACCACTTGAATTGCGTTATGCTTCTGCCGAAAGGTTGAAAAGAGTTTGCAAAAGTATTGTAGGCCTGCACTGGAATTATCGCCTGAATTTTCGGGAGGTGGATATGCAGGTACATGGTTATAAGAACATGCAAAACATGCGGCAAGTATCAAAAGAACAAAGGAAAAATATTGAAGTATTAAATGAATTATTTCTTTCCCTATGCATGACTCTGGAGAGAAGAATGGTGCGTAACAGTGTATTTGCAAAAAAATTCGGCATCAGTTGTTCTTATGAAGAAACCGGCTGGTACACGAAAGAAATAAAAAGGTATGATGACCATATCATCACATCACAACCAATCCAAAGCGGAATAGAAATTATGCAAATACTGCGTAAGCGCATGGAAAAACATTCTGAGGAAAACAATTTTGAGGATGTGATCAATAAACGGATAACCAGTATCGGTGTCTGGGTATCTGATTTTGTAGAGGATAAATATGTGCAATACTCTTTGTTTGGCAATAAAATGAAAGAAGATACACTGCGCAAAACCGTGTATTCTATTAAAGATAAATTCGGCACAGATAAGATCATTCCTGCCTCTGAACTCAGCGACGAACCTGTTTTAAAGGATGTTATCGGCTTCGGCTCCATTAAAGATCTGCATGATGATATAAGTTTTTTTTGAGTGAGAAATGTTTTACCACTTTCAAAAAGCCGCCTTTTCTTCCACCATGTAATGTTAATTTCTGTATAATTCAATCCTCTCTTTATCTGTTAGAACCCTTTCCTCAAACGGGTTTCTATGTTTCCCACACCGTGTTTATATCAGAGTGTGGGAATTTTGTTGAAAAAAACTTGGTGGTAAAAAATGGGAAAATTTGGAGTTTAGTGGAATAAAAAACATACTTTTACGTTCATTATCCACAAAACCAAAACTCAGTGTCGGGAATAATAGGCTTTTATCCATGCACAATTGATGAGAAGGGGCGCATAAAACTGCCTGCCGCCCTCATTAAAGGCTTGCCGGAAGAGGCTGAGGGAAGGTTTGTTGTAAATAAGGGTTTTGAAAAATGCCTGATGCTTTACCCAGAAAATGAATGGCAAAAGATTGATGCAAAGCTGAGCAAGGTGAACACCTTCATAACTAAGAACAGGGATTTCGTTCGCTTTTTCAAGTCAGCAGTAACCACACTTGTACCCGATGCAAGTGATCGTATTCTCCTGCCAAAAATATTAACAGATCATGCAAGCATAAAAAAAGACATTGTATTGGTGCCTATGCAGGATGGCTGGGAGATCTGGGATCAGAATACATATAATATATATATGCAAAGCAAGAGTTCGGATGATTATGCAGGATTAGCCGAAGAAGTAATGGGTGGATCTCCGCATGAGTAACACCTATCACATACCCGTTCTTTTACATCAGAGCATTGATGCTTTACTAAAAAATGAAAATGGAATTTATGTTGATGTTACGTTTGGGGGTGGTGGCCACAGCAGAGAAATTTTAAAACGATTAAGCACTCAGGGAAAACTATTTGCATTTGACCAGGATACAGATGCTGTTGAAAACAAAATTAATGATGCAAGGTTTCAGCTGATTGGAGAGAATTTCCGTTACATCAGAAAATTTCTCCGACTCCACGGCATTCAAAAAGTGGACGGCATTCTTGCCGATCTCGGCGTTTCAAGTCACCAGTTTGATGAAGCACAGAGAGGATTTTCCACAAGGTTTGATGCACAGTTGGATATGCGGATGAATACTTCGCAAAAAATTTCAGCAAAAGATATCATCAACTCTTACAGCGAGAAACAACTCCAGGAAATATTCAGCAGATACGGTGAGATAAGAAATGCAAAGCAATTGAGTGAGACAATTGTAAAAAACAGGATGGCAGGAGAAATACGAACTACTGGTCACCTGAAAGAAATAATCATAACAGTTGTGAAAGGTGAGTTGAATAAATATTTAGCACAGGTTTTCCAAGCAATAAGGATTGGAGTAAATGATGAAATGAACGCATTAAAAGAAATGCTTGAAGCCTCTAAAGAAGTTTTGAAACCCGGAGGAAGATTAGTGGTGATAAGTTATCATTCCCTGGAAGATAGAATTGTGAAAAACCTTATAAAGACAGGCAATACGGAAGGAGTTATTGAGGAGGATTTTAAAGGAAACAAGAAAAAGTATTTTCAGATCATGACTAAAAAACCGATTGAACCAGATGATACAGAAATAAAAAACAACCCGAGAAGCAGAAGTGCAAAGATGCGCATAGCTGAAAAGATTTAGAAAGAATACTGTGAAATGAAAGAAACAACCAAAAACTCAGAAGAAAAAAACAATTCTTCAACAGAACAGAAAAAACAGAAAGGCGATAATTTATCATCTACAATTAAATCGCTTGATAATGTTACCTGGTTAAAGCAGGATTGGCTTATTTCAAATATCCCTTATTTTTTATTCTTAGTAGTGATAGCCATGTTTTACATCTGGAATTCTCACCACGGGGTGAAAATGGTGAAAGAGATGCGAGACACCCAAGAGGAGTTAATCGAATCACAATACTATTACAACGCATCAAAAGATACACTCACACAAAAAAGCAGGCAGAGCAGTGTTGCAGAAGTAGTGAAGGAACAAAATATGTATGAACTCTCAAACCCTCCTTATACAATTCTTGAAAAATGACAGGAGTAAAAAAAGACATATTATGGCGGCTGAATCTTGCATTGGTTCTCATTGCATTAGTAGGTCTTGCAATCATCCTGCAGATAGGTAAAATTCAGTTCATTGATGGTGAAGAATATCGAGCACAGGCCGATAGTGTACATGTGAAATATGAAATACTAAATGCTAACCGTGGAAATATTTATGCTGATGGTGGTGACTTGTTGGCTGCTTCGTTTCCTTACTATAACATTATCATGGATCCTGTTTCCCCTTCCGAAAAGGATTTTTCTAAGAATATCGATTCACTTTCCTTGGGATTATCAAAAATTTACGGCGATAGATCAAAATCTGAATACAAGAAAATAATCACATCCGCAAGAAAGAACGGAAAGCGATATGTGACCTTGTACAAAAAAGCAACTGTTCCCCAAATGGAACAAACAAAAAAATTGCCTCTATTCAGGAAAGGAAAATATGGCGGCGGGTTGATTGTAGAATCGTTTGACAGGAGGGTTTATCCCTACGGAAGTTTAGCAAACAGAACAATTGGATACACAAATAAGGAAGGAGCAAAAGTAGGACTGGAGGGCGCTTATGATAAACAACTTTCCGGCATACCTGGCAAACAACTGATGCAAAAAGTTACAGGCGGCACTTGGTTGCCAATGAGTGATGATGCAGCGATGGAACCAGTAGATGGAATGGATGTGACCACAACTCTGGACGTAAACATGCAAGACATTACAGAAACTGCTTTGCGAAGGAGTCTTGTAAAAAATAATGCAGCCTGGGGTACAGCTATTGTTATGGAAGTGAAAACAGGAAAGATAAAGGCTATAGCAAACCTTACAAAAACAGGAGAAGCGCAATACAAAGAAGTTTTGAATTATGCAGTTTCACAAGCTGTTGAACCCGGTTCTACTTTCAAATTATTTTCTTTAATGTGTTTGTTTGATGACGGAAAAGTTGACCTGAACGATACAGTAAATTTAAACGGCGGCACACTACAATATAAAGGAGGAACGATGTATGACAGTGAGCCACATCACCGGCATAATGTGAGTGTGAAAACAGCATTTGCGCTTTCAAGCAATGTTGGCATCTCCCGGTTAGTGTATGAGCATTACAAAAACGACAAAAAAGAATTTACTCAGCATTTTATTGACGCAGGACTTGTAAATAAAACCGGCGTAGAAGTGGCAGGTGAAGGGAAGCCTATTATTAAAACTGATTCCGAAGCCGACAACTGGTATGCTACAACACTACCATGGGTAAGTGTTGGATATGAATTGCAACTTACTCCTTTGCAGTTGCTCACTTATTATAATGCAATTGCAAACGATGGAAAAATGATGAAACCTTATTTAGTGGAGTCGACAAAAAAGTATGACGAAACGCTTCAGGAGTTTGAGCCTGTTATATTAAATGAAAAATTATGCAGCGAAAACACAATCCGTCAATTGAAGGAATGCCTGGAGGCAGTAGTTGACAGCGGTACTGCAAAGTATTTAAAAAATGATTTTTATGATTTTGCTGGAAAAACAGGAACGGCAAAATTAATTGAAAATGGGGCGTATGTACATAAATACCTTGCAAGCTTTGCAGGATATTTTCCTGCAGAAAATCCAAAGTATTCCATCATTGTAAGTATTAATTCTCCAAGCAATGGCGCTATTTATGGCGGTGCTGTTTCAGCTCCCGTATTTAGGGAGATCGCCGATAAGTTGTACTCACATCACCTGGGTATTAATGAACCCATTAATCAATCTGATAGTACAAAACAGAGAGTGCTGGTAAATGTAAAGGGATACAAATATGATCTGCAAAAGATATTGACCTGGTTGAAAATAAATGCTGATTTTGAAAACAGCGCCGAATGGGTTGCCCTTAACACAGAATCTGCTGGAATTGAAACACAAACTATTTCAGTAGATGAAAACATAATGCCTTCAGTAAAAGGAATGGGAATAAGAGATGCCCTCTTTATTCTTGAGAATAAAGGGTTGACAGTGAATGCTGTTGGAAAAGGAAAAGTTTTTTCACAAAGTATTGAAGCCGGCCAACCAATTCAGCATGGGAATTATGTAACTATTGTTTTGAATTGAAAAAATTAAACGACATATTATCGGGCATTCAGTTTACGGCAGTAAGCGGAGACAGGAATATTTCTATTCATTCAATTACTGCAGATTCACGAAATGTGGAAGATGGTTCTCTATTTGTTGCTGTAAAAGGAACAAATGCAGATGGACATGATTTCATTGAAACAGCAATTCAGAATAATGCGGCTGCAATTTTTTGCGAAAAAGAATTTTCGGGCGATAGAAAAAACACGGTTATTATTTCCGTAAAAGACTCTTCGGCTTCATTGGGTATTGCCGCACATAATTTTTTTTCCCAACCTTCTCATCAGTTAAAATTGATTGGTGTCACAGGCACGAATGGAAAAACAACAACTGCTACTTTATTGTACGAGCTTTTTGAAAAACTAGGGTTCCGTACCGGGTTACTCTCAACAGTTGTAAATCAAATTCACAAAACCTCGGTTTCAGCCACACACACCACCCCTGATCCAGTTCAGCTTAATAAACTTCTAGCTGAGATGGTTTCTGCAGGTTGTGATTATGTTTTTATGGAGGTGAGCAGCCATGCGGCTCATCAAAGAAGAATTGCAGGATTACATTTTAGCGGAGCTGTATTTACAAATATTTCTCATGACCATCTCGATTATCATAAAACATTTGATGAATACATAGCTGCAAAGAAATCTTTTTTTGATGGCCTCGGCTCTGAAGCATTTGCATTAATAAACACAGATGACAAAAGGGGAAATGTGATGTTACAGAATTGCAAGGCTTCTAAACATACCTATTCCGTAAAAGGTAATGGAGATTTTACCTGCCGTATAAATGAAAATAATATCACAGGCCTTGTTTTGCATATAGACGGGACAGAATTTCATACATCTTTAGTTGGAGAGTTTAATACATGGAATATTCTGGCTGTTTATGCAACTGCACGGCTTCTTGGTTTTGATAAGCAACAAGTACTTACAACATTAAGTAAGCTTTCTCCTGTCGAGGGAAGGTTTGATGTGGTATACTCAACACAAGATACACTCACAGGTGTTATTGATTATGCACACACACCGGATGCAGTTGAAAAAGTTTTAACAACACTCCGTTCATCAATAAAATCATCTCAAAAAATAATTACAGTAATCGGTTGCGGTGGTGATAGAGATAAGACAAAAAGACCTGTAATGGCAAGGGTTGCCGCAAAATTGAGCGATAAAGCTATTCTCACTTCAGATAACCCGAGAAGCGAAATTCCGGAAGTAATAATTGCAGAAATGCAAAACGGAATCGACAATGATTTAGAGAAAAAAGTGATTGCAATAACTGACAGGAGAGAGGCAATTAAAACTGCTGTGATGTTAGCTCAAAAAAGTGATGTGATTCTTGTTGCAGGTAAAGGACATGAAAAATACCAGGAAATCAAGGGTGTAAAATACCCATTTGATGACAAACAAATTCTGACAGAAAACTTTAAAACCCTTTCAAGATAATGCTGTATTATTTATTTCAGTGGCTGGAAAGAGAATTCGATATACCCGGAGCGGGGTTATTCGAGTTTTTATCCTTCCGTGCAGCAATGGCGGTGTTATTATCACTTGTAATTTCCATTGTGTATGGAAAAAGAATTATTAAATACCTGCAGAAAAAGCAAATTGGTGAGTCTGTTCGTGACCTTGGGTTGGAAGGACAGCTTTCCAAAAAAGGAACACCCACCATGGGCGGAATTATCATTCTGCTTGCATTAATTATTCCTACCATTTTATTTGCAGATATTTTAAACATCTATGTTATTCTCATGCTCATCGTTACCATCTGGATGGGAGGCATTGGATTCCTGGATGATTATATTAAAGTTTTTAGAAAGAATAAAGAAGGCTTGCGGGCCAAGTTCAAATTGCTGGGTCAAATAGTTCTCGGATTAATTGTAGGATTAGTTTTATTTTTTTCTGATGATATTAAACTCAGAGACTTCAGTACAATTTATGTGTATGAAGTAGAGAATGGTCAACCGGTCGGTAGGCCGGTAGAATCTTACCCCAGTAATGGTATCAGGTTAGAAGGTAATGGAATGCTCAATGCGGATAGTTCAAATTATTTATCACATGATACAAGATCAACCAAGTCAACAATTCCTTTAGTTAAAAACAATGAGTTCGATTATGAATGGTTGGTTTCTTTTTTAAGTGATGATACTCAGAAAATTGTTTTCCCGATTGTATTTGTTTTGATTATCATCCTCATCATTACTGCCGTTTCAAATGGAGCAAACTTAACAGATGGATTGGATGGGTTAGCAGCGGGAACATCCACCTTTATCATGCTTACACTTTTGATTTTCTGTTATGTTGCGGGTAACGTAATCCTTGCTGATTATTTGAACATCATGTATATACCCTACTCGGGTGAGTTGGTGGTTTTTTCAGCGGCATTTATTGGTGCTTGTGTAGGTTTCCTATGGTATAATGCTTACCCGGCGCAGGTTTTCATGGGCGATACTGGCAGTCTTGCACTGGGAGGTGTTATCGCATCGCTTGCAATTATAATTCGAAAAGAATTGCTTATTCCGGTTTTATGCGGAATTTTTTTAGTGGAGAATTTAAGTGTGATGATGCAGGTGACCTATTTCAAATATACGAAAAGAAAATTCGGTGAAGGAAGAAGAATTTTTTTGATGAGCCCATTGCATCATCACTATCAAAAGAAAGGGATGTTTGAAACGAAAATCGTTGTGCGGTTCTGGATCATCACAATTCTGTTAGCAATTATTTCCATCGTAACCCTGAAAGTCAGATAATGCAGAAAAAGATTGTCATACTCGGTTCAGGTGAAAGCGGCACAGGTGCAGCCATTCTTGCGAAGCGGAAAGGGTATGATGTTTTTGTTAGTGATAAAGGAAAGATAAAAGAGATGTACAAAAGAAAATTAGATGCTGAAGAAATTTCTTATGAGGAGGGGAATCATAACTACGAAGTTATTTTTTCTGCAGATGAGATAATTAAAAGCCCGGGGGTACAGGAAAAGTTTGAAGTGATGAAAAAAGTGAGGGAGAAAAACATTCCTGTTGTAGGCGAAATAGAATTTGCATGGAGATACTGTGAAGGAAAAGTTGTTGCAATAACGGGAAGCAATGGAAAATCAACATGCACATCTCTTACGTATCATTTACTCAGCAAAGCAGGACTGAATGTAGCTATTGGAGGAAACATAGGGATAAGTTTCGCAGAATTGATTGCAAATGGCAAACACGATTATTATGTTCTTGAAGTTTCCAATTTCCAGCTTGATGATGCGATTACCTTCAAGCCTTACATCGCCATTCTGTTAAACATCACACCTGACCATTTGGATTCTTATAACTATCAGTTCGAAAAATATATCGATTCAAAATTCAGGATCACCATGAATCAAACGTCGGAGGATTATTTCATTTATTGCGCAGATGATCCTGTTGTAACAGAAGAAATGAAATCACATACCTGTAATGCAACCCAATTGACATTTACACTTGCTGATGATTCAAAAAGAAACGCCTGGATGCAGGGGGAAAATATATTTATTCAGTTCAACCAAAACAAAACTACAATGACGATTAATGATTTAGCGCTACAAGGCAAGCACAATCGCTACAACAGCATGGCTGCTGCTATTGCCGGGCATGTACTTGAGATTAAAAGTGAAACCATTCGGGAAAGTATGATGGATTTCAGAGGATTAGAACACAGGCTTGAATTTGTAGCCAAGGTGCATGGAATTTCTTTTATCAATGATTCAAAAGCCACAAATGTGAACAGCACATGGTATGCTTTAGAAAGCCAGTCTGAACCTATCATTTGGATTGCCGGGGGAGTTGATAAAGGAAATGATTATGCTTTACTGAACGAAATGGTAAAGCAAAAAGTAAAAGCAATAGTTTGTCTGGGTACTGACACAAGAAAACTGCATGAAGCATTTTCAAAACAAGTTGAAATGATTATTAACACGGAAAGTATGGAAGATGCGGTGCAAATGGCATATCGTCTGGGAAAAAACGGCGATGTTGTTTTATTATCTCCTGCCTGCGCATCCTTTGACCTTTTTGAAAACTATGAAGACAGGGGAAACCAGTTTAAACAAAAAGTGAGAGAATTATAAAGTTGAAAGTGTAAAGTATAGGATGTTAAATGAAACATAACCTTGGATCCAAAATAAAAACTTGAACATATATGACTAATTCCATGCAATTTCTGCTGAGCAAAATAAAAGGAGACCGGTATATTTGGTTCATTGTATTTGCTTTGTCAGTGTTCAGCATTCTTGCGGTGTACTCCAGCACAAGGAGTTTGGCTTTCAGTAGCCAGGGAGGTAACACTGAATATTATTTGATCAAACATACTTCAATTTTATTTTTTGGAATTTTCCTGATGTACTTATGCCACCTGATTCCTTATAAATATTATTCAAGAATATCCCAGGTATTGGTTTTTCTTTCCGTCCCGTTGTTGCTGTATACATTGTTTTTTGCAGCTGATGTTAATGATGCTGCCCGTTGGATAAAACTACCGGTTATCAACCTTACATTTCAAACAAGCGACCTTGGACGGTTTGCATTGATTATGTACACTGCCAGAATGCTTTCTAAAAAACAGGATAACATAAAAAGTTTCAAGGAAGCATTTGTTCCTATCATTTTGCCACCTGTAGTAATTTGTGCATTGATATTTCCAGAAAACTTTTCTACTGCAGCCGTATTATTTTTCACATGCATCTTACTTATGTTCATTGGCAGGGTAAATTTTAAATATATATCCTATACAATCGCTGGTGGAATTTTATTAATTGGTTTGATCATCGTAATGTCTTATGCATTTCCGCAAGTAGGAAGGCTGGGCACATGGCAAAGTAGAATGGAAAATTTTGTGCATGGCGGAGGAGAAGAAGATTACCAGGTAAACCAGGCGAAGATTGCGATTGCCAAAGGTGGAATTCTGGGAGTTGGCCCGGGAAATTCTACACAGAAAGATTTTTTACCCTTTGCATATTCTGATTTTATTTTTGCAACCATAATAGAAGAGTATGGGATGATTGGCGCCTTGTTTCTCATTTTCTTATACCTCGCATTATTATATCGTTCCATCAATATTGTGAAAAAAGCTCCAAGTAGTTTTGGGGCACTCCTAGCAGCCGGACTCGGAATGAGCCTCACCATCCAGGCATTAATTAACATGGGAGTTGCTACTCATCTCTTACCAACAACAGGTTTAACACTGCCTTTAGTGAGCATGGGGGGAACATCACTTTGGTTTACAAGTATCAGCATCGGAATTATCTTGAGTGTAAGCAGAGAAGCAGACCTTAATGAGGAAAAAGAAAATAGCAGAAATGCGATGAGTGAGGATGATGAGGAAAACTTAGAAACAGAAATAATAAACGAAAAGAAAGTAGCTTAAGAACATTATTCCTTTCATTGAATAAACAACTAAACATATTAATAAGCGGCGGCGGAACAGGTGGACATATCTTTCCTGCAATAGCAATTGCGAATGAGATCAAAAGGAGGAAACCCAATGCTAATATTTTGTTTGTTGGTGCACAAGGCAAAATGGAAATGCAAAAAGTTCCCTCTGCAGGGTATCCTATTGAGGGTCTTTGGATAAGCGGATTTCACAGGAGCTTTGACGCAAGAAACCTGATGTTCCCCGTAAAATTGATAGCTAGTTATTTTAAAGCGGGGCGTATCGTCAGGAGTTTTAAACCTGCTATAGCCATTGGTACTGGCGGTTTTGCAAGCGGCCCTGCAATAAACGCTGCCATCAGAAATAAAATACCTGCGCTTATTCAGGAACAAAATTCCTACCCTGGGGTAACGAACAATATTTTATCCCGCAGAGCAAAAAAAATATGTGTGGCTTATGACGGTATGGAGGAATATTTTCCTGCTGAGAAAATTGTGAAAACAGGAAACCCGGTAAGGCAACATATTATTTTGTGCAATGTGAAGACTGAAAAGGCAAGAAAAGATTTTGATATTGATATTGCGGAAAAAGTATTGCTGATTATTGGAGGAAGTTTGGGAAGTAGAACCTTAAATAACTGCATGAAAGGCAATTTGCAGAAAATGAAAGATGCAAATATCCATGTCATTTGGCAAACAGGAGCAAGTATGTTTCATGAATGCAAGCAAGCCGCAAAAGGTTATAATAACATTCGTGTACTTGATTTCATAAGTAATATTGACCATGCATATGCAGCAGCAGATGTTATCATTTCAAGGGCCGGAGCAATCGCAATTTCTGAGTTATGTCTTGTCGGCAAACCAGTAATTCTTGTACCATTTCCATTTGCAGCAGAAGATCATCAAACAAAAAATGCCATGGCATTGGTACACGGAAATGCTGCAATACATATAAGCGATAAAGACGCACCCGCTAAACTCATACCTGTTGTAATTGACTTGATGAATAGCGAAACTAAAAAGAAAGAATTAGCTGAAAACATTAAATCATTTGCGATTGCTGATGCGGCAGAAAGAATAGTTGATGAAGTGTTAAAACTTGTTGAACAATAAATGGATATTAACCATATACATAGGGTCTATTTTATTGGTATAGGCGGCATAGGAATGTCAGCACTGGCGAGGTATTTCAAACAGAAGGGTTGTGAAGTAAATGGATACGATAGAACCCAAACTGAACTAACAGTCCAGTTAATGCAAGAGGGCATTCATATTCATTTTGAAGACAACGTTGCATTAATTGACAAAGATGCTGAGCTTATCGTATTTACACCTGCAATTCCTAAAACGCATGCTGAATATAATTTTTATATTAACAACAATTATACAGTGCTAAAACGCAGTAAGGTACTTGGCCTGTTGAGTGAAAATAAATTTACGATTGCAGTTGGTGGCTCTCACGGAAAAACAACAGTAAGCAGTATGATTGCATGGATCCTTAAACATTCCGGGTACGATTGTTCAGCATTCCTAGGGGGAATCAGTTCAAATTTCAATTCAAATTTCGTTGCTGGCAATAATGATGTGCTAATTGCTGAAGCAGATGAATTTGACCGTTCCTTTTTACAACTTACTCCCGACATTGCGGTGATAACCGCTACAGATTCTGACCATCTTGAGATTTACGGATCACAAGAGGCAATTGAAGAGACATTTGCTGAATTTGCAAACAAAATAAAGGCGGGCGGAACATTAGTTGCAAAATATGACCTCCCGATTTTGAAAAAAATAAAGGGAAAAGTTTGGAAATATGCGTTGGATAATTCTTCGGCTCATCTGTTCGCTAAATCCTGGAAACTTACTACCCAGTTTAGCGAAGTGGAACTGAATAATGGCATCCGCTACAAACTTTCTTATCCCGGCATTCACAATATTGAAAATTCAATTGCTGCGGCTTCAGTAGCACTCCTGTTGGGGATAAATAAGGTGGAAATCTCTGCAGCCTTGAATGAATTCATCGGTGTGAAAAGAAGATTTGAAATAATGTACAATGATGGTTCTACAATTTTTATTGATGACTATGCACATCACCCGGAAGAAATTCGCATGTTTTTATCAAGTGTAAAAAAGATTTATCCTGATAAAAAAGTCACAGCAGTTTTTCAGCCGCATCTCTACACCCGGACCAGGGACCTGAAAGTGGGCTTTGCCGCCAGCATGGACATTGCAGATGAAATTATCCTCTTACCGATTTATCCTGCAAGGGAAGAACCAATTGAGGGAGTTACTACGAAAATAATTTTCGACCTCATAAAAAACGAAAACAAAAAGTTATTAACAAAAGAGGAATTACTTAGCATGATGAAGGAGGGTAAATTTGAAGTCTTGTGTACAATAGGAGCGGGCGACATTGATAAGTTAGTGAAACCAATTACAGAAATTCTGAAACAAAAAACAAAAGCTTGAAAAAGAAACTGGCAAAAATTTCCATGCTGCTGCTTCTTGTAATTTCAGTTACCGGAGTTATACTTCTTATGGCTTTTAGCTCAAACGAGCAGAAGAATCAGGCATGCGCAAATATCGATGTGCGAATAGATCAATCGCAGGGTATTTTGTTTCTTGATGATGTTGATGTAAAAGAAATACTCATGAATCAATTAGGGGATAGTTTGAAAGGTGATAATATTTCAAATATCTCATTGGAACATGTAGAAGAAATTTTAGAGAAGAATATGTACGTACAAGATGCAGAATCTTTTTTGGATATGCAGGGAACACTTCATATCCAAATTGTTCAGAAGCAGCCTGTAGCAAGGGTTATTAACAAGTTTGGTGTGCATTATTATATCACTGAAAGCAGCGCCAAGTTTCCTCTTAACAATAAATTTACCTGCAGAGTACCAGTGATTTCTGGAAATATAGAAGAAGGGCTAAGTTCAAGTGAAGATATAAGTTCAAAAACGTTACAGGATGCTTTACGCCTGGTTATGTTCTTTAGCAGTGATGAGGTTTGGAAGGCGCAAATAGAGCAGATCTTCGTAAATGAGAAAAAAGAATTTGATTTAGTACCGATGGTGGGTGATTTCATAATTGAGTTTGGGGATATAGAGAATATGCAGCTAAAATTTAAAAACCTTGAAACATTCTACAACGAAGGATTGAGTTATATAGGCTGGAATAAATATAAAACAGTGAATGTTTCTATTCTGAATCAGGTGTATTGTACAAAAAAAGATACTTTGTAAACTATGAATATGAATCGCATTATTACAGGACTTGATATCGGCACCACAAAAATTTGTGCTATTGTAGGCCGTATGAATGAGCATGGAAAAATTGAAGTGCTCGGCATGGGAAAAGCAGACTCTTTCGGGGTGATGAGAGGAGTAGTTGCTAACATTGATAAAACAGTGGAAGCAATAAAACTTGCCGTGAAAGAAGCCGAAACTAAAAGCGGGGTAAAAATTTCTGAGGTTTACGTCGGGATTGCAGGGCAACATATAAAAAGCTTACAACACAGAGACATTATTACAAGAGAAGATCTTGAAACGGAAATTGCCCAGGAAGATATTGATCGCCTGGTGCAAAACATGCATAAGATCGTTCTCCCTCCTGGTGATAGGATCATTCATGTGCTTCCTCAAGAATTTATTGTTGATGGCGAACCTGATGTAAAAGACCCAATCGGTATGAACGGTGTTCGGCTTGAAGCGAATTTTCATATCATCACCGGGCAGATTGCTGCAGCAAAAAATATCTTTAAATGTGTTGAGAAAGCAGGTTTGAAAGTACTTGATCTTATACTCGAACCACTTGCATCAGCATCATCTGTTTTAAGTGATGAAGAAAAAGAAGCGGGTGTTGCTTTGGTGGATATTGGTGGTGGTACAACAGACATTGCAATTTTTAAAGAAGGAATTATTCGTCATACAGCTGTAATACCACTCGGTGGAAACATCATCACAGAAGATATTAAGGAAGGCTGTATGATTATGCGCAACCAGGCAGAACTTCTGAAAGTGAAATTCGGATGTGCTCTCGCAACTGAAACAGCAGAAAATGAAATTATTTCCATTAGCGGATTGAAAGGAAGGGAGCCGAAAGAAATTAGAGTGGAGAATCTTGCAAAGATCATTCAGGCAAGAATGGAAGAGATACTTGAACATGTGTATCATGAGATCCGCATGAGCGGTTATGCGAAAAAACTGATCGGAGGAATTGTAGTTACAGGCGGGGGCGCCCAGTTGAAACACATTGTTCAGTTAGTAGAATACATCAGTGGATTAGATGCCAGAGTAGGTTACCCGACTGAGCATCTTACAAAAACCCAATTTGAAGAGATCCGTCACCCAATGTATGCAACTGGTGTAGGATTGATCCTGAAAGGGAATGATGACAGGAATTATGAAGAACAATTAGCAGAGAGCCTTTCCCAGGTTTCTATGGAAAAGAGAGAAGAAGGTGCTTCCGAACAATCTGAAAATGTGTTGCATGAAAACATAGCAGCCCACAGTGATATTTCAAATTCATATAAAAAAGACAAAACAAGTTGGTTTAATAATATCTTATCAAACACAAAGAAATGGTTTGAAGAAGACGAAGTTTCTGATTTTAAATAACCAATCCTTAAAACATCAACCAAAACATCTATCATGTATTTTGATTTGCCCAAAGAACAAAGTTCAATCATAAAAGTCATCGGCGTTGGTGGCGGTGGCTGCAATGCCGTAAATCACATGTTTGAACAAGGAATAAAGGATGTAAATTTTATTATCTGTAACACGGACTCTCAGGTACTTGAAATGAGTTCCATCCCTGTGAAAGTTCAACTTGGCCCAAGCCTCACAAAGGGAAGGGGGGCAGGCTCCCATCCACACATGGGCCGTGAAGCCACCATGGAAAGTTTACAAGAGCTGAAAGGTATTTTGGAGAAAAATACAGAGATGGTTTTTATAACTGCGGGTATGGGAGGCGGAACAGGAACTGGCGGTGCGCCGGTTATTGCCAAGACAGCAAGAGAGATGGGCATTCTTACTATCGGCATAGTTACCTTACCCTTTAACTTTGAAGGTAAGCGTAGAAAATCACAAGCATATGACGGTTTAGAAGAACTGAAAAAAAATGTTGATGCAATTCTTATTATTTCAAATGATAAGTTGAGAGAAATTTACGGGAATCTTCCCTGGAATGAGGCTTTTGCACATGCAGATGATATTCTTACAACAGCCGCAAAAGGAATTGCTGAAATCATTACTGTACCCGGTTATATTAATGTAGACTTTGAAGATGTAAAAACAGTTTTGCGAGACAGCGGGCTTGCAATCATGGGAAGCGGCAAGGCTAGTGGACAAGACAGGTCATTAAATGCAGTAAAAGCTGCATTGGAATCACCGCTGTTGAATGATAATGATATTCGTGGAGCTAAAAGTATTTTATTAAATATCACCTCTGGAACCGAACCAGTTCTGATGGATGAAATTTCTGAAATAACAGAATTTGTCCAGATGGCTTCAGGCAATGATTGTGATATAATTTGGGGCAACTGTACAGATGATAGCATTGGCAATAATTTACTGGTAACAGTAATTGCAACGGGTTTTGAAACTGAGGAACAACGAAAGGTGAGAGAGAAATCCAAAAAAGTTGTCGTAAGTCATGTTGATGCAAATGAATATTCAAAACAAAAAAAACAGGCAACTGTAAATAATGCAACTGTAAATGTTGATGTGATGGAAGGGAAGCAGGAAAAAAGAACAGAACTTTTTTCTGAACAAAAGGAAGACTTGAAAAAAACTGTAAAAGAAGATCCAAAACAATTCACTTTTAATTTCAGTAATGAATTATTGGGGTTAGAGAAAAAAGAAATTGAACAGCCCACTGAAACCCCGGAACAGAAGGTTATTCATGAGGATGAGCAGTCTGTGCTTGAAACGTCAAGCATTAAGATTGAGGATGTTGTGAATGATACTCCGCTAACAGAAGTTGTTGCCCAACAGGAATCCTTTGAAGAGCCAAAACAGGAAGTTGAGTTTACAATAAAAAGGGATTCAGGAGATATTAAACCAGAACCAATTCAAGAAAAAGCAAAAGAAGATTTGATACCTGTGGCCAAAACTTCTGAAAATAATTTTATGAGAAATCAGGACAAGCTGGATCACATAAATAAAGCAGAAGATGACCGGGTGAAGCGTTTGAAATCTATGAGCATGAAATTAAATAATCTGGAAGAATTGGAAAAGGTGCCAGCATATATGCGAAGAGAAGTTGAATTAAAAGACACCCCCCATTCAAATGAAGTACAATTTTCAAAATTCACAATTGAGCAAACTGATGAGGAAGGGCTGGAGATCAAAAAGAATAATACCTTCCTGCATGACAATGTAGATTAGATTCCATCATAGTTGTAAAAGTAAGCCTTTAGTAATTTGCTAGAGGCTTTTGTTTTTCCACCAGTGCATCCGTTTCAATAGACCTCTCGTCAATATAATTGTTCATAAAGACCTGTAAGAAACATCCGCATTTACTATCTTTACCGCACACTCCCTCTGCAGAACCGCACGAAAACGTATCTTTTAAACAAATTGTAATTATGACAAAGATCTTTCGTTGTAAAAGTAACTCCAATTTACTTTTTACATATCTTTTTGTACACCTTGTATTTGCCCACCAAATATCTTGGGCACAACCTGTAGAACTTGGACCATCCATTGGGCTTGAAAGTTTACCTTCAAACTCAGCTGAAATTTGTGATATTCCTTTTTACCCTTTAATAACCGATGAGCTGGAGGGGCTGACTGAAGGTGATCTTATTCCTGACTTTACATTATATACAGTTGATGGAGTGGAGGTAACCGCATCTGAATTATTAAGTGATGGCAAACCCGCATTATTCGTAGGTGGCAGTTACACCTGTTGGGTGTTCAGAGATCAGCTTCCTGTTGTAAATCTTTTACAGGCTTTATATGGTGATGAACTGCATATTTATATTATTTATACAGTAGAAGCACATCCTTTATATGATATCAGCCCCTATTTTGGGGTGGAACTTACAGGAGATCCTAACTTTACGGATGATATTTTGTACGAACAACCCGATACTTATGGTCAAAGAAAAGATATCGTAAACGATATGATTGAAGACCTAACAATATCAGTTCCTGTTTTAATCGACGGACCCTGCAATGAATGGTGGCTAAATTTCGGTACGAACCCAAATTGCGCATACCTTGTACAAAGCGATGGAGTGATTTATGATGCCGAACCATGGCTTGACAGATTTCCCGATGATATTTTTGCCTCAGTAGAAGGCTTATTCGGTATTACAACAGATGGGGAGCCTGTACCTGACGGGATTGTTACAGCTTCTGCTGAAAGTGAATGTATTACGGGAGAAAGCGGTGAGACGATAGTTGTTAGTGGTTCTGTTGTGAACGAAGATACTGCTGATGCTTACCTGGATGTATTAAGGCTCGAAGAGAACCTTCCCGAGGGCTGGCTAACTTCTATTTGCACTGATATTTGTTTCCCTCCAGAGGTAATGGAGGCTACCATGTATGTTGACTCTGAAGAAACCTTACCTATGCATGTTTATTTTTATACAATTGGGGCTGATGCATACGGAACAGCAACAATCCTTATAAAAAACCATTACATACCATCTAATAATTTTACATACATTTTCAAAGCTTGCACGGGAAGCACAGGAACTGCTGACATTTCTATAGAAAGACCTGAATTATTTTTATTCCCGAACCCTGCAACAGATGAAGTACAATTACAAACTTATTCCGCAACAACTTCTGACCTCCTGATAACTATTTTTGATATAACTGGAAATGTTATGTTTAATAAATCTCAAGCTCTTGTTAGCGGCCAATTCAATGTAAGTGTAAATGTAGGGAATTTTGCAAGTGGTTTATATATTGTAAAAATGCAAAGAGCCGATACCGAGATTTACAGCGAAATTATTGTTCATTAATTGAATCTGAGCCTAACTAACTTCGATTAGAAAATATTGAATATATTCCAGAGTTTTACATTACATTCGAATAGAATATTTTGTAATATTCCGGCATCATGTTTTCGAAACTATTGAAACAAGGAAACCACTGCATTAAAAAAAATTCAATTTTTGCTTTTTTTACAGAACAAGTGACGAAAATTACTTCCCCGCAAATTATTCATTATTTAGGATTTGTATTTTGCTGTTGCTTAATTCCAAAAAACTCCTCTTATGCTCAAACGGTTATATTAGGGCCATTTATTGGAGAGGAAAGTTTACCACCTGACAATGAGTTAATTTGTAATATACCCATTTACCCAGAGGTAGATGTAGATCTTGAAGGGTATACTGAAGGAGATTTAATTCCAGATTTCCAGTTGTATGATACTAATGGTGAGGCATACAGGGCTTCTGAAATTTTATCCGATGGAAAGCCGGCATTATTTATTAGTTGTAATTATACCTGCCCGGTTTTTAGGAATAAAATCCCTGACATTAATAATCTGAAAGACCTTTACGGGAATGCTCTAAATATTTTCCTGGTTTATACAGTTGAGGCACATCCGGTAATTGACATCAGCCCCTATTATGGTTATGTAAATACAGGTTCTGAGAATTTAGATGCTGAAATATTGTACAGGCAACCAACTACTTATGGAGAACGAAAATCTCTCGTAGAGAATATGATTAATGCAGAAGATATTTCAGTGCCAATTCTAATTGATGGACCTTGTAACACTTGGTGGCTAAACTTTGGAACAAACCCGAACTGTGCATGGCTGGTAGATCGTAACGGTGTAATTTATGATGCAGAGCAATGGCTTGACAGATTTCCTGAAAATATTTATTCAGCCATTGAAGGCCTGCTTGGTATTACTTCTGACGGAGAGCCGGTTCCCAGGGGAATAGTATCAGCAGATGCAGATACGAATTATGTATATGGAATAAGTGGCGAAACAATTATTATAGAGGCGTCAATTACAAATAATGATACTGTAGATGCATACCTTGATTTGTATCGTTTAAGTGAAGATGTTCCTAAAAATTGGACAACTTCTATTTGTACGGACATATGTTATTCGTCCAATGTTTCAGAGGCTACTATGTATGTGAATAAAGGCGATACAAAAGTCATGCATATATATTTTTATACTTCGGGTAATAATGCATCAGGCTCTGCAACCATAATGTTAAAAAACCATTACATACCAGCTAATACATTTACATATACATTTAAGGCCTCTACAAATGTTTCCGAGGCGCCACCAGATGAGAAACCAACATTATTTATTTACCCAAATCCGGCAACCGATTATATTCAATTACAAACATATTCTACTCGAAAATCAGATATGTATTTAACAATTTTGGATGCTACAGGAAACACAGTCTATAAAGAAGCCTTTAGTAAGATATCAGGGCAATTTAGCACTTCAATTAATCTAGAAAACTTTGCAAAAGGGATGTATATAATAAAAGTGAATATCAGCGATTTCGTTTTATCAGATCAGTTTATAATTCTGTAAATACTACTTGCCAATTAGAAAGCTACTTCTATATTATCAAACTTCATTTTCAGGTTTGATTTTTGTTATACTCACACTATCCAACAAGTAAAATTTACACTCCTCCTTCATTCACACTCAGAAATACCCTGCAAATAAGGGATTTGATTGTTGAACTTTTATAAAATAGAATGATGAATCTTAATTTCTCCAAAAGCATTGTGTATGCCTGCACCATTTCCATGTTAAGTTGGGGTATTTTTCCACAGATTTCAGCTACAGCACAAGCCGTTGAACTCGGTCCTTTTATCGGGCAGGAAAGTTTACCTGGCGATGACGATTTAATTTGTGTAATTCCAACGTACCCTGATATTGATAGTGAATTGGAAGGAATGGTGGAAGGAAGTCTTATCCCTGACTTCAGACTTTATACACTTGACAATACAGCCTACACAGCATCAGAATTCCTTGAAGACGGAAAACCCGCACTTCTTATCAGTTGTAGCTATACATGTCCTGTGTTTCGTGAAAAAATTCCGGATATAAATGAGTTGCAGGTTCTATTTGGCGATGAAATCAATATCTTCCTGATTTATACAGTGGAGGCTCACCCAAAAACTGATATTAGCCCTTACTTTGGTGAAGTAAATACAGGCGCAGATAACTATGAAGATGGGATCTTATACAGGCAACCGGGTACCTATGGAGCTAGAAAGGAAATAGTGCAGGATATGCTTTCAGACGTTGATATTGATGTAACTGTATTGATTGACGGTCCTTGTAATGAGTGGTGGGAAAAATTTGGAACCAACCCGAATTGTTCCTGGTTAGTGACCCCTGACGGGATTGTATATGACGCCGAAGTATGGTTTGACCGCTATCCTGATGACATTAAGGAAGAGATCGCTAACTTATTAGGTGAGGAACCAGGTGGTGGTGGTGGAGATGCTGATGGGTATTTTGTAGCGATGGCTGATAGTGAAGATTGCTTTGAAGGAATTGCCGGGGAAACTATAACAGGTGAAATAACTGTAACAAATGAGGATGATATTGATACATATATTGATATTTTGAAACTCAATGAAACTTTACCGGATGCATGGGAAACTTCAATTTGTACAGATATTTGTTATCCTCCTTCGGTTGATTCAGCAAACCTTTTCATTGCGGCGGGAGAAAGTGTTACGCTTCATTATTATTTTTATACAAATGATGTTGCAGGAGAGGGCACTGCAGATATTATTCTGAGAAACCATTACCATCCTGAAAACAATTATGTTATTAGTGTGAAAGCATGCGCATCTGAACCAACTGCAGTCACTTATGAAAATACAGGTTCATTTCAGTTATTTCCCAATCCTGCTCAAGATTTTATTGCGCTTCAATTTTCAGAAATATTGCATGTTGAAAGAGATATAAGTATTATGGACTTATCAGGAAGAAATATTTATCATGAATTGATGAGCGCTGGAACTTCCAATGTTACTATTGATGTTTCGGAATTCCCGTCGGGAGTTTATTTTCTTAGTTCAGGTACATTTGAAAAAACAGAAACCCTCAAATTCAGCATACAGAAATAACTCATGACCCTTGGGCATTGCAGGCTTTTATAAAGTCTGTAATGAGGTAGGCGATGAGTTTTCCGGTTTTGTTATCCATTTGTTTGTGCGCCAGAACCGGCGCCCCTTCTGCAATATGCAGGTAAGCAACATTAAGTTGCTCAGCGCAATACCAGGTATATTTTCTTACATCTACAGGCAGCATCCCGCTGGGAGTACGGGCACTTACAGGAACGTTTTGAATAGAGTCAAGATCAATTTCAATTCCTGTGAGATGAGATGAAACAAAGTCAATACAATTTTTTAGCGCATCAAAAAAGTTGATACTTTCCCTGACGAAAATATCATCATATGTTTCAAAGTATAAATGGTTTTTTTCTTTTGCGAAAAGGTCTAATGCAGATGAAATGTTATAACTTTCATGTAACCCGAAAACTGCATACTTCTTTAAAAATTTTTCGCTGAAAGCATAATGAAAACCGTTTCCACTATGCCTGCCATTGAGGGGGCGCAGGTCAGAATGCGGATCGCAATTAATAACATTCATTGAAGAAATTTTTCTACCCGCACAATTCCCTTTTATGATAGGATAAACATTGTTATGCCCACCACCAACTATCACAGGGGTTTTTCCTGCCGCTGTAATTTTAGTTATAACATGTTCCACCCTTGCATCAACTTCTGTTACAATATCCCTAGCAGCATATACACCAATATCTTTTTTATAATCAAGAAGATCGGCTTTTTCCATCAAGTCAGAAAAATCAATATGCCCGAGTACACAAATTTCCTCGCCTGAAAGAAAAGAATTGCTTTGCATGTTGATCAGAAAATCAAGTGATGGTTTCCAGGCGGCGTATGCCCCGCCTCGCCCGTAGTTGGCCCGCACACCAATATCTTCAGGCATCCCGAGAACAACAAACTGTGAAGAAACATTCTTCAGTTCTTCATGCCAGTTTTCAGACTCTTTCAATGATGTAATCTTTTCGCCAAGTTTGGTTTCCTGCTTACGAATTTTTGTGCGGGAAAGAATTTCCTGACTTGAGTAGATTATCAAATGATCCGTCATTACTCAAAATTATTTTTTAAAAAATCAAAGCCCTGTTTAAAGAACAGGGCTCCGCATTTTTTTATATCCGTTAAACATTCATCCCCAAGTTACTCATCACAAATGTATCACCTCTCCGTAAGCTGCAGCAGTTGCTTCCATCAATGCTTCACTCATAGTCGGGTGGGGGTGAATGGTTTTGATGATTTCATGCCCGGTGGTTTCTAATTTTCTAGCAGCTACCACTTCAGCTATCATCTCTGTTACATTTGCGCCTATCATGTGTGCGCCGAGAAATTCGCCGTACTTGGCATCAAATATTACTTTTATAAAACCTTCTGATGCTCCTGCAGCTTTAGCTTTTCCGCTTGCACTAAAAGGAAATTTTCCGATCTTCAATTCATAGCCCGCAGCTTTTGCTGCTGCTTCTGTATAACCAACGCTGGCAATTTCAGGTGAACAATATGTGCAGCCCGGAATATTGTTGTAGTCAATCGGTTCGGGCTTCAATCCTGCAATTGCTTCAACACAAGTGATGCCTTCTGCGCTTGCAACATGTGCCAGCGCTGGTCCCGGGGTTACATCGCCAATAGCATAATAACCGGGAACATTTGTTTTATAATTTGCATCAACAGAGATTTTTCCTTTATCAGTTTTTATCCCAACTTCTTCCAGGCCGATGTTTTCAATATTTGCAGCAACGCCAACAGCGCTAAGCACTATATCACATTGCAGCATTTCTTCACCGGTTTTAGATTTCACCTTCACTTTGCAGCCTTCGCCGGAGGTATCAACTGCTTCAACACTTGCTTCCGTCATTACCGTGATACCTGCTTTTTTGAAACTGCGAAGAAGTTCTTTACTCACATCTTCATCTTCTACAGGAACAAGGCGGCTCATAAATTCAACTATTGTAACTTTTGTGCCGAGAGAGTTATAGAAGTAGGCAAACTCGACACCAATAGCTCCTGCGCCAACTATCACCATGCTTTTTGGCTGTGAGGGAAGAACCATCGCTTCCCTGTAACCAATAATTTTTTTTCCATCCTGTTTTAAAGAAGGAAGTTCTTTGCTTCTTGCTCCTGTAGCTATAATGACATGTTTTGCTGAAATTGTTTTTTTACTTCCATCAACAGCTGTAACATCTACATTGTTTCCTTTTTTCAACATAGCATTTCCTTCTATCACTTCAATCTTGTTTTTCTTCATAAGAAAACTAACGCCTTTGCTCATACCACCGGCTACATCCCTGCTGCGTTTAATCACCCCGTTGAAATCAATTTCAATATTAGATGCATTCAAACCATAGTCATTTGCATGTTTTAGGTATTCAAACACCTGTGCGCTTTTGAGTAATGCTTTTGTCGGGATACAGCCCCAGTTCAGGCAGACACCACCGAGTTCAGCTTTCTCAACTATAGCAGTCTTCATACCTAACTGCGAAGCCCTGATGGCTGTAACATATCCGCCGGGCCCGCTGCCTATTACTATTACGTCGTAATTCATTTCATGTTTATTAAGCGGGGCAAAGATAATAAATCACGGCAGGGGATTTTTAGTTTTGTGATATGATACAACAATTTCAAATTACACTTCCTGCTTTTGCAAGGGGCTTTCATTTGATTAACAATTACATTTTACCCCAGGAAAATGAACTACCTGAAACAGGCATCATACATGTTTTCATTCAGCATACTTCTGCAGGATTAGCTATCAATGAAAATGCAGACCCGACTGTACTCAAGGATTTTGAAACTGTTTTTAATCAACTTATTCCTGAAGGGATGCCCTACTATAAGCATAACATGGAGGGGGATGATGATATGCCGGCACATATAAAATCTGCCTTAGTGGGTTCCTCAGTTACAATTCCAATCACAAATAAAAAACTAAACTTGGGCACCTGGCAGGGAATTTATTTGTGTGAATTCAGGAACAAAGGGGGAAGAAGAAAATTAGTTATTACAATTTATAGCTAAAGAAAGGGGCTGTTCAATTGTATGAACCAACTATGAACAACCCCTCGATTTATCGCATCAAGTTTTTTTATTTTTAATGCAATCACTCAAAATGAACTGAGTGGCTGATTCTGCGCAGGAAACTGCATAAGTACTGTAAATTTTTTCCCAGCAAGTATATCACTGGAACAAATTACTGCTCCGTTTAAGGCTTGTCTGATGTGAAAAGCGATAGTAAAGTCAGACGCCTGAACTTCTTTTACATGTACCATCTTGTTTTCATCTATCTCAAAAGTCACTGTAGCAGAACCTTCCAGTTTCATAGCTTCGGCAGCATCATCAAACATCACAATTGCTTTTGCATTTTCAATTGCCTGTTTTTCGCATGCCAATAAACTGTCGTTAACTGCACGGGTTCCTAGTGTTGTGAGGATTAGCAATGCTGAAAGTAAAGCTTTCATAATTATTAAATTTGATTCATGTATATCAATTGAAATATGCGCAAAAATGTTCCAAAAAGATGATACTTTTTGTTATAATTATATTAATCGTAAGTAATATTTGTTAAATTGTTAAAGAATCAATATACGCAAAGGTAGATGCAATGTTGGTAAGAGAGTTAGGGAATTTTTGAAAAACCCTTAATAATTAGAAATAAGGAGGGATTTCCGGGAGGATCAGTTCTTAAAATGCCGGAGTAAAACTGCTAGCCTTGCCTTCATGTCTTTTCGCTCCACTATCATGTCGAGGAAGCCGGTTTCAAGTACAAACTCAGCCTGCTGAAATCCTTTTGGAAGGTCCTTTTTGATAGTTTCTTTAACAACTCTGGGGCCTGCAAAGCCAATAAGGGCTTTGGGTTCGGCGATGTTTACATCACCCAGCATGGCATAGCTTGCGGTTACGCCCCCTGTGGTGGGATCAGTGCAGAGGGAGATATATGGGAGTTTATGTTTTGCTAAAAGAGTAAGTTTTGCTGATGTTTTCGCCATTTGCATCAGGGAAAAGCCGCTTTCCATCATTCTCGCTCCGCCGCTTTTGCTAATGATCATAAACGGGTAACCAAGTTCCAAACAGTAATCTATTGCCCTGGAAATTCTTTCACCCACCACTGTTCCCATGCTTCCTCCAATAAATTCGAAGTTCATGCAGGCTATCACAAAATCCATCTCATCGGTTTTTCCATGCCCAACTGAGATGGCGTCTGTATAGCCACTTTTTTTGTAGGCTTCCTTCAGGCGGCTTTCGTAAGGTTTCAGATCTGTGAAATCGAGGGCGTCTTTAGAGATAATGTTCTCAAAAAGGAGTTCGTGTTGCCCCTCATCAAACAGGAATGAAAAGTATTCTTTTGAACCGATGCGCCCGTGGTAGCCACAGTTTGGGCAGCACCAGAGCTTTTCTTCATATTCAATATTGGTAGTGGTTTTCTTGCACTCCGGGCATTTGAACCATACACCTTCGGGGGTGTCAAGTTTTTCCTCAGTGGGAGTGTCTATGCCTTTTCTAATCCTTTGGAACCAGCTCACTTTGGGTTGTTTCGTTCAACAATATGTGTTGACGGGGGATGCAAATGTAGGGAAAAGGTAAGAGTAGA
>JBJXHH010000075.1:0-38852 GCA_046160675.1 Chitinophagales bacterium | reverse complement strand
GTAGTGATGCCATCACTTACAATCACTTCTGCATCATGTGCATAGTAATTATCCAACTCATTAAAATTTATTTCTCCGTAAAACGGAACTGTTTGTGTAAGAGAAATGAAAGGAGGCAGCCCGCTTTCAATATATCCTTCTACAACAAGTTTATTTTCCGGTTGGGGAATATCAAGGGTGATCTCTTTTTCGCATGAAGGGAATAGAAATAGAAGCAAGGAAATGAGTGAGATGTAAAAAACAGGAAGTTGCGTTACATTTTTATTTGCTACTCGAAACAATTTCATTTTTTTGATATTTTAAATTTTATCATGCTTTTATCAATTTGCATTCTTACCATTTAAAGTTCCATGTAATACTGGGGATGATGGGAAAAATAGAAACTTGTACCGCCCGTACAGAAACAGAGCCTGTTGAAAAATCGCCCTCATAGTCTGTGTAAATAAAATAGGGATTTTTCCTGTTATAAACATTGTAAACAGAAAAGTTCCAACTGCTTTCATACTTCTCATGTGGCTTTCCTTTTAAAGTACAGGAAAGATCGAGCCGGTGGTAGGGCGCAAGCCTGTAACCGTTTCTCGGGCCATAGTCAGTCTGCAGTTCGCCTTCAAGAAAATAAAAACTTTCTACAATGGTTGTTGCCTGCCCGGTGGAATACACAAATGTTCCGCTTAAAGAAACCCTTTCTGTAATATCATAGATCGTAACTACTTCTACATCATGAATGCGGTCGTATTTTGTAGGAAACCAGTTTTCGCCGGTAGAAAGTTGGGGGAAATATCTTTCCGTTTTTGAAAGTGTATACCCGATCCAGCCATTGAAATCGCCCTTCGCTTTCTTAATAAACAACTCGGCGCCGTAACTCCTTCCATCGCCGAACACAAAATTGTTTTCAATGTCTTCATTCAGTTCGGGTACATATCCGTCCCGGTACTCAATTTGATTTTGCAAGTCTTTAAAATACACTTCTATACTTGTTTCAAACATGTTGTCAGAAAAATTCCTGAAGTAACCTGCTGAATATTGGATTCCCTTTTGCGGGTTTACTTTTGCTGAACTCGGAACCCAAAGATCAGTGGGCAAGGTAGAAACGGAATTGCTTACAAGATGTATGAACTGATTTGTAAAAGTAACTCCAGCTTTGATTGAAGAGTTTTCATCAATAATGTAACGAAGGTTCATCCTCGGTTCCAGCCCCCAATAGTCAGCAATAGGCTCGCCTTGAGTATAAGAGATAGTATCTGAAGGAAGGCCTGTGAGCGAATCAATTCTAATATCATTCCAGGGGCCTACCTGCAAAAAATAACTTCCCCTGATGCCGACATTGAATTTCCACAATGCGCCAAGGTCAAACTCATCCTGCAAATAAATTGAAGCCTCATGCGCATATTTTTTATTTAAAGAATCAGTAGAAAATTCAACATCGCCTGAAGTTCCTTCAGCAGAGTAGGGGGTGAATGTATGATAAATATAGTTCGCCCCGAACTTGATGGTATTATTCTTATTGAGGAAATAATCATAATCAATTTTTGCGTTCCAGTCTCGCACACCGCTGTAGAGCCTGAAATCAAAGTCATCAAAAGCAGAGCTTACGGCAAAGTTGTAATCGTTGTAGATCAAACTTACATTGCTGAATAATTTATCGCTGTACAGGTGGTTCCAGCGGAGTGTAGCAGTTGCATTTCCCCAGGGCACTTCTACTTGAAAAGAATTATCAGGACTGCTGTAATTAAAAACATCCCTGCCGAAATACCCGCTTGCATATAACCTGTCTTTATCAGTAAACTGGTAGTTTACTTTTGTGTTCAGGTCGTAGAAATAATATGCGTTGCCTTCAAAATCAGTTTCTTTTAAAAAAGGGGTAATGATGGCATCAATGTACGTTCTTCGTGCAGAAACAATAAAAGAAGATTTGTTTTTTTGAATGGGCCCTTCCAGTGTTAACCTTGAAGCTATCAGCCCGATGCCGCCTTCTGCATGAAAGGTTTGATTGTTTCCGTCTTTCATCTGCACATCTACCACACTGCTCAGCCTGCCGCCATACTGTGCCGGCATCCCCCCTTTTATCAGTGTTGTGTTTTTAATTGCATCTCCGTTAAAAACAGAAAAGAACCCAAACAAGTGGCCTGTGTTGTACACAACAGCATCATCCAGCAAAATCAGGTTCTGATCGGGCCCGCCGCCCCGCACATAAAAACCCGTGTTGCCCTCGCTTGCTGAACTGACGCCCGGAAGCAATTGCAGCGTTTTTAAAATATCTACTTCGCCAAAAAGTACAGGAATGGATTTTACTTGTTCAATGCTCAGGTCAATGGTTCCCATTTCTGTGCTTTGTACATTTTTATCTTCCGGTTCACCGGCTATCACAACCTCTTCAAGCATTTGTTCGCCTTTCAGGTTTATGTTGATACGCAGGTTTTCCTTTAAAGAAATTTTTTGCGAAAATTTTTCATAACCAACATAAGAAGCAAGCAGGTTGTATTCGCCTTCCGGCAGTGTGATGGAATAAAACCCGTAGAGATTGGTACTTACCCCGGCGGAAATATCCTCCAACACATACACATTAGCGCCAAGCAAGGTTTCACCACTGGCAGTGTCTTTTACATAGCCGCTGATGGTATAATTGGTTTGAGAGATAAGAGTGAGGGGAAGCAATACTGCAAGGAGGCAAACCCAACTCCGCAACCTGTTTTTCATACTTACATTCCTAAAACGATGCAAAGTAACAGTTGTTACAGCGCATAAAAAATATTTTCCGGCGAATTCATACTCAAGCCCGATAAATGGCTTGATTGTACAGACAAAATATTGGTAGAATTGTTTAATGATGGGCAGGAAAAAATTTTTATGGAATTTTACAACATGAAATTGATTGTTACAGGAGCGACAGGCACCACAGGAAGTGAAACAGTGAGACAGGCATTAGCTGATGAAACTATACAACAGGTTACAGCCATTGTTCGCCGCCCGCTGAACATGGAACATCCCAAACTCAAAACTATTATTCATAAAGATTTCTTGAATTATGAATCCCTGGAAGAAGTTTTTGCTGCGCATAATGCCTGCGCCTGGTGCCTCGGTGTGCCTCAGGCGTATGTTACGAAACAGGAGTATCATGTGATAACCTACGAATATGCTTTAGCGGCAGCTAAAGCCATGTTGGAGGTAAATCCCGCAATCACATTTTTATTTGTAAGCGGCAGCGGAGCCGACAGCAAAGAAAAAAGTATCATCACTTTTTCAAGAGAGAAGGGGAAAACGGAAAATGCCCTGATGCGGTTGCCGTTTAAAAAACTCATCATCCCAAGGCCGGGAGGCATTTATCCCATCACAAAACCTGAAAAATATCCTTTTAGTTATAACTTCTTTTATTGGTTTTACCCGCTGGTAAAGCTCATAGCGCCTAAGCAGGCCATTACTTCGGTGGAACTTGCACAGGTGATCTTATACCTGCTGAAAAACGGCAGCGAAAAAATAATCCTGGAGAACCGGGAACTGAGGGAATTGTTGAAGAAAGGTTCAAGGTAGTTTAATGTATTTTCTACTCAAAAACCACCCCTCATTTTATCCACAAATGTTGATGGTTTTCAAATACTTTGGCGGCTTCAGCGTTTATTTTTGTAAGCGTTTAAAAACTTGAATAGCTGATGAAACTTACAACTTTAGAACTGAAAGGATTTAAGAGTTTTGCCGATAAAACCACCCTGCATTTTAATGAGAACGTTACAGGCATTGTAGGGCCCAATGGTTGCGGCAAGAGCAACGTAGTAGATGCCATCCGCTGGGTGCTGGGTGAGCAGAAACCCACCGCCATTCGCACTGAGAAAATGGAAAACCTGATCTTCAACGGAACAAAAGCCCGAAAAGCATCAGGGCTGGCGGAAGTGAGCCTCACTTTTGAAAATACCCGCAACCTGCTGGCTACTGAATTTTCAACAGTAACTATTTCAAGGCATTATTTTAAAACCGGCGAAAGCGAGTATCGTATCAACGGTATTCCCTGCAGGCTGAAAGATATTCACAGCCTCTTCTTGGATACAGGCATCAGCACCGACAGTTATGCGATTATTGAGTTGGGCATGCTGGATGATATTCTGCATAACAAAGACAACAGTCGCAGAAAATTATTTGAGCAGGCAGCCGGGATTTCAAAATACAAGATCAGGAAAAGGGAAACTTTAAATAAACTTACTGCCACTCAGCAGGACCTTGACAGGGTGGAAGATATTTTGTTTGAGATTGAAAACAACCTGAAAGAACTGGAGAAGCAGGCGAAGAAGGCGCAACGCCACCAAAGATTAAAAGCTGATTACAAAACAAACAGCATTGATCTTGCCGTGCTGATGATGCAGAGTAACAAGGATGTGTACAAACAACTTTCAAATCAGCAGACGTATGAAAGTGATAACAAAGGCTCTATAGAAACCGAGATCAATGCGCTGGAAGCAAGCATAGCTGATAAAAAAGCGGCCATCATTGCAAAAGAACAGGAGTTGCATGATAAGCAAAAAGAACTCAACATATTACTGGATGATATCCGGGGGAAAGAAGGCGATAATAACCTGAGCCGGGAACGCATAAAATATCTTGACGAGAAGGAGATAACACTCACAAGATCCATTGAGGAAGCTTCTGCCATCATTGAAAATACAAAAACTGATATCACATCGCTTCAGCAAAAACTTGCTGAAGAAGAAGAAAAATTATCTGCAATAAAACAAAGCTTGCAAACCTATTTGCAGGAGTTGGAAGTTGTGAAGAACGAGCACAACGATGTAAGAAAAAAACTGGAAGCAGAGCAGGAGAATTTCAAGAATGCAGAAAAAGAATTATATGAGATCGACAAGAAGACAGCTGTAAACAAAGTTCGCCTGGAGAATTATCACAGGGAGTTGCAGCATCTTGATGGCGACACTGTTCAGCAAAATGAAAGGATACACCCTCTGCAGGAAGAGATCAACACTTGGGGCATTCAACATGCGGAAGCAAAAAGTGTGTATGATGCATTGATTGAAAATGATACGGCACTCAAGGAAAAAATTTCTGCTGCGCAACATCAACTGGAAGATATGCGCAAAGAACTGGCTGATGCAAGGCGCAGGCTTGATGCAAAACGCAATGAGTTTCAACTTACAAAAAACTTGTACGAAAGTTTTGAAGGATTCCCTGAGAGTATAAAATACCTGAAGAAGAATGTTGTGAGCATGAAAGATGCGCCGCTACTCAGTGATATTGTGAACACCGAAGATGCTTACAGGACGGCGATTGAGAGCTATCTTGACCAGTGGCTGAACTACTACATAGTTCCTGACCTGAATGCCGCTGTTTCAGCCATTGAGGAACTGGACAGGAATGACAAAGGCCGGGCGAATTTCTTTTTGCTGAATGAATTTAACGGGACACATATCAACCTTCCGCAAAACAGCGGGCTTGTTCCGGCATTGGATGTTGTAAGTTTCGACAGCAACTTTTCATCGCTGGTAAAACATTTACTCGGGCATGTGATGATAGTTACTGACGCAGGAAATTTTGCTGAATACTCAGCAAGGATAAAAAATGAATTTCCGCATGTTCACCTCCTCTCTCAAAACGGCAAGGTGATAAAATCAGGCAAGAGTGTAACGGGCGGAAGTGTTGGCTTATTTAAAGGCAAACGCCTAGGCAGGGAAAAAGCCATGCATACTATGCAGGAAGAGATAGAAAAAATCCTTTCTGATGAAGAAAAAATACATGCAGGAATAAGAGAAAGAGAAACTTCTCTTGCTGAATTGCGGAAAAGCCTTGCTGACAAGGAAATTCATAAAGCTACGCAGGCTGTAAATGCAGTGAACCAACATATAATTGGTGCTCAAACAAGGCTGGATCATGTACACAATGTGCTGAAGCAGATTGCAGACAAGCAGGAAAGCTTCCGTCGCATGATCACTCAAACAGAAGAAGAAAGTGTGCATTTAGCTACTGCGCATGAAGATACCATCCGCCTGAAAGACGAACAGCAGAAAGTTTTGCTGGAGATGGAATCAGCTTACAGGGAAGTGAATGATAAACTGATTCACCATAACAATTTATATAACCAGGAGAACATCCGTTATCACCAGCAGCTAAACAGAACCGATTCTGTAAAACAGGATTTGAATTATAAGAACACACGGCTCTCTGAAGCCGAGGCGATGTCTGCGGCGAATCAAACCCAGTTGGCGGATGTGAAAGATGAACTTGCAGAAACAAAAAATAAAATTGAAACTGTTCAAACAGCATTACTGAATTTGTATGATGAAAAAGTTGTGAAAGAAACCCTGCTGTCTTCTACTGAGCAGGAATATTATGCGAGCCGGGGTGAAATTGCCGAAACAGAAGATAAAATAAAAGTTTTGCAGAAAAAGAAAGAACAGGCAGATGTTATACTTGGCGACATAAAAGACAAACTCAATGACATGAAAGTCCAACTTGCAGCTACAAAAGAAAGGCTGTGGGTGGAGTTCCAGGTTGAGTTGGAACAGATCCTTGATAATGCACCGCCGGAGAATATCACTGTAGAAGAACTTCAGGAAAAAGTAGATGCTGCAAAAAAACGTCTGGAGAACTTTGGTGAAGTGAATCCGATGGCGATACAGGCATTTGAGGAAATGAAAACGAGATATGATTTCATAAAAAACCAGAGGGACGACCTGATCAATGCTAAAATATCCCTGCTGGCAACCATTGATGAGATTGATACTACAGCAAGAAAGAAATTTGACGATGCATTTATCCAGGTACGCCAGAATTTTGTAGAAGTGTTCAGGGGCTTATTCTCACCTGAAGATGATTGCGATCTTATTTTAAAAGATAACTCTGATCCGCTGGAAGCTGAAATTGAGATCATTGCAAAACCGAAAGGAAAGAAACCCCAGGTGCTTGATCAATTAAGCGGCGGGGAAAAAACACTCACAGGAATGAGTTTGTTGTTTGCCTTGTACCTTCTCAAACCGGCACCATTCTGTATTCTTGACGAGGTGGATGCACCGCTGGATGATAATAACATCGCCAAGTTCAATAACATCGTTCGCAAGTTCAGCGACAACTCACAGTTCATTATTGTTACACATAACAAGAGAACAATGGCCGAGGTGGATGTGATCTATGGCGTTACCATGGCTGAACAGGGGATAAGCAAAGTTGTTCCTGTAGATTTCAGGAATTTGAATTAAATGCCGATGATCTGTTATTGTTAAAATGAAATCATTAAGTTGAGATGAATTCAACACCTGAAAATTACAGCACAGTCTGTCCTTTCCTGATGGTGGAGGATATTGAAAAACAAATGGATTTTCTCACAAATGTTTTTAACGGAACGGTAAAAGAAAACCTGAAAACACCCGACGGCATTACCCAACATGGCGAGGTGAGAGTAGGGGATACTGTAATCATGATGGGGCGGGGAAGTAAAGACTTTCCATCTCAGCCATCAATGAATTACATGTATGTTAGCAACGTTGATGAAACTTACAAAAAAGCACTCTTAAATGGCGCAACAAAAGTGATGGAGCCTGCTGACAGGTTTTACGGAGTGAGAGAATGTGGGGTGAAAGATTTTCACGGCAATACCTGGTGGATAGCACAACACATCAAAAATGTTTCTGTTGAAGAGATGGAAAAAGGTATGGCGGAAGCGAAAAAGAATACGCAGAAATAATCTTCAGTATCCAGTACCCATTACCTGATTTACTTTTTCACAAACATGCCTCCCAAAGTCTTGTAAGGAGTACGCAGTGCATACATGTATAAACCATCAGGCATATCAGAAATATCAATACCGATTTTATCAGCATCATCTTCGGCTTCATACAATACTTCCTTCATCACTTTTCCACCGGCATCATAAATAATCACCACGGTAGTGAAATCCCTGAAGTTATCAGTGTTCAGGTAAATAACGTCACTTGCGGGGTTAGGGTAAGGTTCTGTGGTTTCCTCTGCTTCACCAGTTCTCATTGGAGGTGTCATAAAAGAAATGGTATTTGATTTTAATGACCATGCAGCGCCGCAACGAGCCTGCACCCATGATTTATATTTTTTCCCGGCGGTAAGCCCTGTCATTGTATAACTTGTGGTGGAAGAATAAAAAATAAGAGTTGAGCCTGTACGCCTGGCCGTTATTTTATAGTTACTTGCAGCGGGAACGACCCCCCATGAAACAGCAGCTGTTGTGCTGGTAAATGTTCCAAGTGTATAAGAGGGCGGCACTGTACAGTTATTAAAACCATGAAATACAAAAGCTTTTCCTTCATAGGTTTCCGGGTTTGAATATTTGAAAGCGCCCACTATCACATCTGCATAACCGTCATTGTTTACATCACCGGCGCCGTCGCAAGTCCAACCAAGGTTTGCCTGATCAACACCTCCTAAAAATGTCCAGGCTGGAGTTGTAGCTAATCCACCATAACTTCCTAAATATAAAAGGGCTTTTCCTTCTTTATTAAAACTTTCAGAATGAAAATGTGAACCCATTATTAAATCATCTATTCCGTCTCCATTCACATCTCCTGCCGGACCAAACTGTATGGCATATTCCGCACCGTCATTATCACCCTCCTGTGTCCAGCTTGATGTTAGAGAAGGACCCGATGGCCCTCCCAGGTATAACCATGCTTTTCCTTCATCTTCAAATTCTGCATCCCAACGTTTTGCCCCAACTATGATATCGTCATAATTGTCTTTGTTTACATCACCCACTCCTGATACCCAGAAAGCATAGTAACCATTTTCCTGGCCGCCTTCAAGTTCCCAAACAGCGGTTGTAGATAAGCCTGAGGCACTTCCTAAATAAACCCATGCCTTACCACAACTTGTTATTGCTCCCGAATATCCCCACCCGCCTACTATAGCATCATCATACCCGTCATTATTTACATCACCGGCTGCACTTACGGCATGCCCCATCTGTGCTCCAATGTTATTGCCCTCTACAGTCCAACTTGGCGAAGATGGCAGCCCTGTGGCAGAACCGTAAAATCCATAGGCCCTTCCTTCATCTTCCTGCCCGGCATCATATCCGTTAGCTCCAACTATAATATCATCATACCCGTCATTATTCACATCACCCAGCCCTTCTAGCGGAAAGCCCAATCCGGCACTTGCCTGGTTAGCTTCATAAATCCAGTCTGGCTCTGTGCTCACACCTGTAGCATTTCCATAATATACATGCGCCCTGCCTTCTTCACTTTCGCCGCCGCTGTATAAACCTAAGCCTATTAAAAGATCGTCAAAACCGTCGCCGTTTACATCCCCTGCAGCTGCTACAGCCTTTCCCATCAGCCCGCCTGCATTGTCGCCTTCATCCTGCCAAACAGGAGTAGTTGCAAGACCCGAAGGGCCACCCAGAAATAAGAATGCTTTTCCTTCATCAGTTTGCCCGGCATCATACGCTGCGGCGCCTACTACTACATCATCATACCCGTCGCTGTTCACATCACCAGCAGTTGAAACTGCAAACGCCATGTTAGCAGCAGCCTGGTTACCTTCATAACCCCAGTCAGGGGTGGTGGAAAGTGGATCAATGGTTACAGGATACAAGGCATTTGTTGCATCAACACATAAGGCTAGTACGTCGCCGTCCAATTGCATGGTTGAAGTAAGTTCTTTTCCTGCTGCATCAAAAGCATACAAGTCACTGTAATAAAATTTTTCACTTTCAATATCCTTCACCACAAGCGTATTACCCCTTAGTTGTTTTTCAAATTCAGGAGCAACGGTAAGTTCCACCTTTAACTGAGATGCCTCGGATGGATTTTTATGGATAATGAAATTCTGCCGTAATCCGGCAGGATCATTAATGTATTCAATGCTGTGTGTTTGGAAATGATAAGCAAGTTTTTCGTTTTCAATTGCAGATACCGAGGAGGATGGATGAGTGATGGATGTTTCCCCCGCAAGAATATTCTTCACTCGGAAGTTAATTTTCCAGTCAGCGGTTTCTCTTTTTTCCGCTGAAAAACCATCTTGAGAAACCTGCAATCTCAGCCCGTTTCTGCGGTTTACTGCAGTATAATTCCCATCATCTGTTTTGGTAAATGCATATTCTGATGCAGCTATGTTTCCTGTTATGGTGGTAAACCAGTCTTGAGTGGCTGCGGTTGGCTGCGGGGCGTTATTTGTGGTTTCCTGTTCGCAATTACAGGAATTGAAAAATACAGTAACGATTATAATAAACGGCAGAATGAAGAAAAATGTTTGTTTTTTCATTATGGAAAATTTTACCAAAAATCGCAAAAAAACCGGATATGTTGAAACGACATTTCGTATTAGAAGTAATTTCAATGTAAAAACTATTGCAAAAAAAAACCCGCAAAAGCGGGTTAAATATCTGTGAGTTACATTTTCAAGTCATCATCATCATCATGCCGAACCGGGGTTTCATCCTGCTTGTTTTCCGGTTCTTCCTCGTTTGTTGTTTCTTCGGCTGCATTGGTGTCAGTTTCAGAATGTTCACCCTCATTGCCGCTGTTTTCATACACATGATTATAAGAGTCAAAATCAAAATCGGGCATTTTTGATTTTATAAAATTAACAACTTCAGTAGTTTCAGCTATGAATTTGTTCAGGTCTTCTTTGTAAAGAAAGATCTTGTGCCGTTCATATCCCTGGCCGTCATGACGTTTTTTGCTCTCGGTGATGATTAGGTAGTATTCATTTCCCCTTGTTGTTTTTACATCAAAGAAATAAGTTCTGCGGCGGCCTGCCCGTATTTTCCTGGAAAATACACTTTCATTGCGATTCCTGTTGTCCTGCTCCACTGTGTATGAGTTTAGTTTTTTATAAATGGTTTAAGTGTTAAAAAATTTTCCCGAAAGTTAAAAGAAATTTTTAAATCCAAAAATCAGAAGGCATGAAAAACATGTTTCAAACAGCTTGTTCAGCCTGTTGTGTCTCAAAAATGTCATAATATATGCCTTTGCGGGCAAGTAACTGTTGATGCGTACCCATTTCGGCAATCGTATGATTGTCAAGTACAATGATCTTGTCAAACTCTAGCAGTGAAAAAATTCTGTGTGTAATGATGATAGCTGTTTTACTCTGCAGGTAGTTTTGCATATTGTTCAATACAATCTTTTCCGTATTGGCATCTACGGCACTCAGGCAATCATCAAGGATGATAACAGGAGAATTTTTTAGAAATGCCCGTGCAATGGAGATGCGTTGTTTTTGGCCGCCGCTGAGTGTTACGCCCCTTTCACCCACAATGGTTTGATATTGATCTTTAAAATACTCAATCTCAGAACTAATGGAAGCGAATTGTGCATACTTTTTTACTGTTTCATCAGAAGCGTTTTCCATTCCAAAACTTATGTTGTTTCTCACAGTGTCTCCAAAAAGAAAAATATCCTGGGGCACATAACTTACCATACTGCGCAGGTTTTCGAGGTTATATTCTTTCAGGTCTTTGTTATCAATTGTTATCCTTCCTTCAGAGGGGTCATACATTCTTACCAGCAAATCGGCGATGGTTGTTTTACCGGCGCCGGTACGCCCGATGATAGCGATTTTTTCTCCCTGATGTATTTGAAAAGAAATATTCTTTAACGCTTGTACTCCTGTATCCGGATAAGTGAATGATACGTTTTCAAATGCTATGTTTCCCTGTAAACTAAAATTTGTTTTGAAAGGCGTTTCAATATCAGGTTTAGTTTGTAAAAATTCATTGATGCGTTTTTGTGAGGCTGCAGCCCTTTGAATGATTGAGGCTACCCATCCCAGAGATGCCACCGGCCAGGTAAGCAGGTTCACATAAATGATAAACTCAGCAACATTACCGGGTGTTATGTTACCGTGAATTGCCTGAATGCCGCCCACTAGGATAGTAAGGAGAGTGCTGATGCCTATGAGCATGGCAACAAGAGGGTTAAATAAGGCATCAACTTTTGATAATGCCAGGGAACGGTTTTTATATTCCTGGCAATTTTCTTCAAAAAAGTTTTCTGCATTTTTTTCCTGGGCATATGCTTTTATTACCCTGATTCCGGAAAATGTTTCCTGTGCTATAGAGGTGAGACGGCTGAGCTGCTGCTGAATTCTCTCGCTTCTTTTCTCAATAATGTTGTTTACATAGTAAATAGAAAGTGAAAGGACCGGAAGGGGTAGTAATACATACATGGTAAGTTCAGGGCTCACTTTCAACATTGCACCAATCACAAGGATGAAGGTGGTTATGAGATTTAAAAAATACATGATAGCAGGTCCTACATATTGTCTAACCCTGCCAACATCCTCCGCCACCCGGCTCATCAGGTCTCCGGTATTATTCCGCTTGTAAAATGCCGGTGTGAGCTTCTGGTAATGGGCATACAATTCATTTTTCTGATCGTACTCAACATGCCGGCTCATTACAATGATAGTTTGGCGCATGAGGAACATGAACAATCCTCTTAGAATTGTTACACCTACATACAGTAAAACGAAAGTCAGTAAACCTTTGGTTACATCTTGTAGAATAGCATTTCTGCCGGATTCATCCTGAATTGAATCATATTTCTGCTTTTCATTTACCGCAAAGTCTACCGCATTTCGTACGTAAGCTGGTTGTAAAACCATAAATACATTGGTAAAAGTTACAAATACAATTCCCAGCAGCATAAGCCATTTGTATTTGAGAAAATATTTATTGAGGGAAAAAAGATGCCGCATGGTTTCACTGACTCCGAATCAAAGTTATACCAATTCTACAAGGTATTGTTGTTTTACAAACATTCACATGTTTTCATACGAAGCGCATCCTATTCTATTTTCTTCTGTTATCTTTACGCCCTTAGAATACGTTCATTATGTCAAACTCCTCCCTGCAGTTAACCAATAACGAAGTGATGACTACCATGATGGAAATGGGGCATGAACAGGTGGTTTTCTGCAATGATCCTGATAGTGGTTTATCTGCAATTATCGCAATCCACAACACTTTGCTTGGTCCCTCACTTGGTGGTACAAGATTTTGGAGTTATGCAAATCAGAATGATGCCGTAATGGATGTGCTTCGACTTTCCAGGGGGATGACTTACAAATCATCACTATGTGGAAATGACCTGGGGGGCGGAAAAGCAGTAATCATTGGGGACGCTTCAAAGATCAAAGACCGGGAAAAACTTTTTCGAAGTTATGGCAGGTTTGTGAATTCCCTGAGTGGGAAATATATAACAGCTGAAGATGTAGGTACTTCAACAGGCGACATGGTTTATATAGCACAGGAAACAAAGTCAGTGGCGGGCTTGCCTGAGAGTATGGGCGGAGGTGGAGATCCGTCTCCGGTAACAGCTTATGGTGTGTACCTGGGGATGAAAGCATCGGCCAAACATGTTTTTGGAAATGATTCATTAACCGGAAAGAAAATTTTGGTGCAGGGAGTAGGGCATGTTGGCCAACATTTAATTGATAGGCTGATGCTAGAGGGCGCAATTGTTATGATAAGTGATATTAATGATGAACGCATAAAAGCAGTATCAGCGAAACACAATGTTACAGTTATAGAAAAAGAAAAAGTGTATGATATAGAAATGGATATTTATGCACCTTGTGCTTTGGGAGCAACGCTGAATGATGAAACAATTCCAAGATTAAACTGTGCCATAGTTTCCGGGGCGGCAAATAACCAGTTAAAGGAGGAGAAAAAAAATGGGCTCATGCTCCTCGAGAAAAACATAGCTTATGCTCCCGACTATCTTATAAATGCCGGAGGAGTTATAAATTGTTTTGTTGAACTAAGAGGCTATGACAGGCAACAAGCATTGCAAAGAACGGAGGTGATCTATGAAAGAACTTTGGAAGTATATGCGATTGCAGAACAAAAAAATATTACAACACAGGAGGCTGCAAATATGCTAGCGATGGCAAGAATAGAAGCGGCAAAAAATAAAGTGTAAGGGTTTATCACAATACTAAAAAATACAGGAAAATCGTTTCATTGACATGCTGAGTAGAAGAGGGTTACGGATTAAAGCGATGCAGGTAGTTTACATGGTGCAGCAGAGCAGCGGGGCAATTGATATTGCTTCCGCAGAAAAATTATTGAAACAAAGTGTTAACAATGCTTTTAACAGCTATTTGTATTGTCTCCACTTTATTACCCAGCTAGCCTTGCAAGTAGATCTTGAGGAGCATCGTAAAAAAAATAAATACCTGCCTACTGACGATGATCGGAACTTCTCCACAAAATTTTTCAAAAACCCGGTAATAAAATTCCTGATTGAGAATTCCGTTTTTCAAAGCAAGCTCAGAAAAGAAAAACTACATACTTTAACTGATGAAGAAATAGTACCGGTATTATACAACCAGTTAAAAGAATTTGAACCCTACAAAGCATATATACTCGATACAGAAAACAATCTTGACAGTAAATCACATAAAGCAATTATCCACCGGATAATGAATGAGTTTTTGTGTACGAATGAGTATTTTGATCAACACATGGAAGATGTTATAACTACTTGGGCTGATGATGAATTTATAGCAAAAGGGCTTATAGAGGACATAATCAATGATATCCCCTTCAGTGACCTTCTCAATGAAAGATATTTTGAGTTTTCACTTACAGCAGATGAGGAAGAATTTGTTTTCACCCTTCTCAGGTATACCATCAGCGAAAGAGACAGGTTTGAAAAACTGATAGAACCTAAACTACAAAACTGGGAACTTGACCGTATTTCTATCATTGACAACATACTTATGCGGATGGCGCTTACGGAATTTCTTTACCTGCCTACAATACCGATAAAAGTAAGTATCAATGAATATCTTGACATTTCGAAACTTTACAGTACCCCCAAAAGCAAGGAGTTTATAAATGGGGTGCTTGACAAAGTAATGATAGGTCTGAGAAACAGTGGAAACATTATTAAAACCGGCAGGGGGCTTATTGAATAAAACATTTTATCTTTGAACCATGAAAAACCTGAGGGAAAACGTCTTGACTGTTGCCACACTTGCGGTTACTCTCTTTATTACCTCTTGTAAAGAAAAAGGGGACGCTTCAACAGATACAAAACTTGTGAAAAACCCTGCCACAGCAGATAGCATCATTGCCACTCCGGATGACCTTCCACAAATGACTTTTGAATATGATACCTGGGATTTTCAGGAAATCATAAAAGAGGAAGTAGTATCTCATAATTTTAAGTTTACGAATACAGGGAAAACTGACTTGCTTATTACGAGTGCAAGGGCTAGTTGCGGATGTACCGTCCCCGAATACCCGAAGGAACCCGTAAAACCCGGCGATTTTGGAATTATTAAGGTAACTTACAACAGTGATAAAGCAAATGGGGCCTTTAATAAAACAGTATATTTAACAGCGAATACATACCCAAATGAAAATAAATTACATGTTAAAGGTATCGTCATTACCCCTGGTGACAAGTAAATCATTACAACACACACTTTATTACAGATACAATAATTAAATAAAAACTAAAGATGATAGAATTTTTAATGGCCCCTTCGGGTGGAGAATCTTCAGGCGGCTCAGCCTGGACGAGTATTGCATTTTTTGGATTGTTTTTTCTCGTGTTGTACTTTTTTATGATACGTCCACAAACAAAAAAAGCAAAAGATCAAAAGATTTTTGTCAACGAAATTAAAGCGGGTGATAAGATCGTTACAATTAGCGGAGTGCATGGAAAAGTTTTAAAAGTAGATGATGATACTTATTTGATTGAAATAGATGCCAACACAAAAATACGCATTGAAAAAAGTGCAATATCCATGGAATATACCAAGGCAATGCTTTCCCGCAAACAGAATGTAGCATAACATCAAATCATGTAATTTTAGCACAGGATAAAATATATTCTGTATGCTGAAACCAGGGCGAAATGCAATTCGGTTTTTTTATTGTCTTGTGCTTTCTGCCCTGCTTTGGCTTTTCATAGCTATGAATGATGAGCACCTGTATAAAGTGCCGGTAAATTTGAGGTATAATTTTATTGGCAACACTATTAACAAAAACCCACTACCAACAAACGCTGAACTACATGTAACTGCAAGCGGTTGGAAATTAATAAAGGCATTGTTTATTGAGAGAACAGTAACTATTGAAGTCAATAAAGAGCAGGTTTTCATAGCTGAGGAAAACATTTCACTTCTGACCCGTGAATTACCTACAGGTATGCAGATAAACTCAATAGAGCCTGATAGCATTCGTTTCGAAATTGATGAAAAACTGAGTAAGAAAGTACCTGTTATGTTCAATAGCAGGATAGAAACCGAGGATAGCACTTTCCAGGTAAGTAAAATTTCTCTTACTCCTGATAGTCTTGTTATTACCGGCCCCAAGTCAAGTGTAGAAAAGTATAATTCCTGGCAAACTGAATTGCTTTTCAAAAAGCAGGTGCAGGAAAGCTTCATAGGTACCGTAGCATTGATACAAAAGGTAGAAGAAAATATTACACTCTCCGCCATAGCTGTTCAATATCAGGTGAAAGTGGATGAGTATAAAGAAAGAGTATTTGAAGTAGAACCTCAATCCACCGGCCCTGAGTTTGAAAAGGCATTTGAACTTCCGGGGAAAATCCTTGTAAAATGCTTGCTTCCTGTTGTACTTTCTGATTCAATTTCTGCCAACGTTTTTAAGGTTACAATTCATAGAAGCCAAGGAAGTGATACCTTGAAATATGAAGTGACTGATTACCCGGTTCAGGCAAAAAATATAGAAATTCATCCGGCATATATTTTAATAAGGGAATGATGAAAATTGGTATAACCGGAAGCATAGGCAGTGGTAAAACCACTGTTTGCAAAGCATTCGAGGCTCTGGGAGTGCCGGTTTATTATGCTGATGACAGGGCGAAAAGCATTCTGGATGAAAACAAGAAAGTAATAAAGGCTGTGAAAATATTGCTTGGAAAAGATATCTATCATTCCAATGGAAAACTGAAAAGAAAAGAAGTTGCAAAGATTGTTTTTGCGGATAAAAAAGTCCTTAAAAAATATAATGCGATTATTCACCCTGAAGTGATGAAAGATTTTGAAGCCTGGGCAAAAAAACAAAAACAAAAAGTTTATGTTCTGAAAGAAGCTGCATTATTATTTGAAGCTGGGGCTGAGAAAGGTTTAGCGTTTGTTATTTGTGTTACTGCCCCTGAAAAAATCCGCATACAAAGAGTTATGAAAAGGGACAATACGCAAAGAATAGATATCATTCGAAGAATGAAGAACCAATTAAGTCAAAAAGAAAAAATGAAACGGTCGCTATTTCGAATAAATAATAACGGGCAAGAATCGATAGCGAAACAAGTTTATGACTTACATGAAATGTTCATGAAAAGGGGAGGTCGAGTTGTCCGCAAGAGTTAGTTGGTTTTTTTATAAGAAAAACCAACTGTAAATATTCCAGCTGCCGGAGTGTTTTTTGCCGTGAGTGCTGTTGTATAACCAAAATTCAATCCCGCCCCATTAAAATAAAAACCAGGCTTTATCGATACTGAAACATATTCCTGGTTATTAATGTAAATTCCTGTGTTGGTTAAATTACATGGGCAATAATTACTGTTTTGAAAAGATGTCCTTGAGGAAATTGCTCCTGAAATAAAGAATATTTCTGCAGGGGTATAACCAAATTCGAGCATTCCAATAAGCCCGCTACTGTATTGATTGGTTTTTATATCAAGGTTTGTATAAGCTGAATAGAACATTTTTTTATATACCCCTGCTGCGCCTATGCCGGGTTTAAAACTCCATGCATTAAAACCAGAGGCAAGCCCTGCTGCATAATTTCTATCATTTGTATTTGACTCCAGGAAAAAAGATGCACTCACAATCGGATACTTATCTCTTATCTTATAAATAACTCCGGCTTCTATGTTCCCAAAATAAGAAATGTTCGCCTCTCGGTATTGAAGTAAGGAGTCTGAAGAAAGATTCAGCGAATCAACGTAAATAGATTTTTGTACGGCATAAGGGATTTTTAATACAGTTGTAAGCTTCTCTGTTACACCATAATTTCCGTAGAGTTGAATATTCAGGTCTTCTACCTGGAAAGGAAACAAAGAGATGGATGCGCCTGTTGAATCATAAGCATTTTCAAAAGTAGCTGTACTAAACGATGCCTGTGCATAATAACCCTTTTCAGGTTGAGTCCAAACCTGTGAATGAACATTATATTGAGTAAGAAAGAATAGGAAAACCCCTGTGATACATTTTTGCATAGCGTTTCAAAAGTATTTGTTTCCCTTCAATGCGCAAAACAAGTAAGTTTGTATCTGATTATGAAAAACGAAACAATTACTTTGTTGACAGATATTTTAATAATACTTTTTCTGCTCCTGGGCGCACTTTGGCAATGGGGTATTATGAAATTAAGGCCTGCTGCACAAAAAAACCTTGAAAAAATATTTGAAAAAAGCAGGTGGAGAATGAAGTGGTTGTTTTTGATAGGATTTGTAGTTGTTGCCGGTATGTTTCTTTGGCGCAGATGTATGAGTTAATTCACAGGTAACTCAAAAGGGAGATTGATAGGTTTGAGGTCAACCATGTGGCATTTCTCACAAAATTGGGGGGTTTTATTTTCTAACCATAGTTTTCTGAATTCCAGGTATGCCGGGGCATTCAGGCAGTTCATCAGCCCATCATCAAACACATTTCCAAAGTTAAGTTCTTTCGGAAAAGGTTTTGCACAGCATGGCGTTGCATAGCCATCCCAGCTTATATAAAAATGATTCCAGGGAAGATGACACTTTTTGAATTCATTTTTACTTTTTACATCCCAGCAGGTTAACGTAGTATGTATTAATGTATCAGCTTTTTCTTTTGCACGGGTAAGTTCTTTAATGAATGCATCACTATGAAAAAAATCATAATAGTCAATAGAATGAGCTGTGACTGCCGCAACATTAAAAGGAGTGATGTTGACAAAATCAACATTTAGTTCCTCTGCTACCTCTAACACTTCAGCCATATTAAAATAATTTTCTTTGATTGCAACAAAATTGAACATAACATCTGCCCGTTTGTCTTTGCAATACTCCACTATCTCTTTCACATTTTTATAGAACTCAGTATAATTTCCTTTCAGCCTTACATCTTCATAAACTTCTCCAACGCCATCAATGGATATTTGCAGTGTGTCTAACTTATCAGCAATGGTTTTTACAATCTCAATACAGTTAGGGAGGTGGGCATTTATTGATATTGTAGTAATAATGCCTTCGTTTTTTGAACGGATATAAGCAAGGGCCTCCGGAAGTTGTTTGTACATCAGCGTTTCACCTAACCCGGTGAGCCCGATGGAATCAACGTAAGGATAAATTTCATCAACAACCTTCTTCAACTGATTTATGTTCATAAATCCTTTCTCCATCTCATCGCCATATTGGTATTCTCGAGGGCAGGTTATGCATTTTAAGTTACAATGATTGGTTACTTCAAGCATAACAGAAGAAGGATGGGCTACCCGAGGGCTTTTAATAGATTTTAAATACGCAGCATGCATTTTATTTCCGGTGTATTTGAAGAAATTAAATCCCCCCGGTAAACTTTTAATTCTCCTTACTGCTTTTTGAATTCTCCTTTTGTTTATCCCGAACGCCATGCTATGCAAAGGTAAAGAATGGCGACAAGGTATTTTGTAACTTTAGAAGCAAATGCAATCTATGAAAAATATTTTAGCGGCTTGTTTTACCTGTTTGTTATTCCAGACTTTTGCCCAAGATACGTTCTCAATCTGTGCGGTGGATCCCGCTACTGAGGAAGTTGGCAGTGCAGGCGCATCTTGCATTTCAGGTTCAAAGATCATTAGTGATATGCACCCGGGAATAGGGGTTGTACATACGCAAGCTTACTTTCTGGCGGGAAATAAATCCTATGCAAAAGAACTGATGGATGCTGGATATTCACCTCAGCAGATCATTGATTCACTGATTGCCAATGATATTCTAAACGACCCGACTTACAGGCAATATGGTATCGTTGATCTTATTGACGGTGGCAGAAGTGCAGGTTTCACTGGGGAAAACACGGATGATTATAAGAACCACATAACAGGGCCAACCTACGCTATTCAAGGTAATATTTTGCTCGGTCAACACATATTAGACAGCATGGAAGCAAGGTTCTTAAACACAGAAGGAAGCCTTGCATGCAGGCTTATGGCAGCCTTACAAGGGGCAAATGTTCCAGGGGCAGATACAAGATGTTTAGATGATGGGATATCATCATTGTCAGCATTTTTGAGAGTAGCCCTGCCTACTGATGATGACGATTATTTTATTGACCTGAATGTTTTTAATTCTTCTGATCTTGAGCCGATTGATTCATTACAATCATTGTTTGATGAAATTGGGGGGTGTTCACTTTCTTCTATACAAAATCAGGATGCAACAGATATCAGAGTGTTTCCAATTCCTGCATCTGACTTGTTAATACTTGAAAACATTACAGGTTATAAACAGCTTATTCTGAAAGGGGTTGATGGTAAAGTTATTCTGCAAAAAGACCTACCGATTTCAAACATGCACACAATTGATATAAAGAAAATTGATAAAGGAACGTATATTCTGCAGTTTATGCATGTATCGGGAAATACAGTTGCCAAGATTATAATAATAGAATAACAATCTGGAATTCATTTAATCCGGCAACACAGTTATGTCTTGTGTTGTAACAATATTACTGTAGTTCCCTGCTCTGTCCTTTATCTGCACTTTAAATTGAACTGTTTCTGATGGGTTCGAATCATCAATCATAATTGTTCTGTCAAGCTTCACATTTAATATGCCCTGGATTGTGAGTTCAGTACCTGCCGGAGTAAGCATAGGTATGTGATATTGTTCAGTAGTAAATATTCTTGCATCGGTAATGAACAAAGCCATTGAGTCAGGGCTTTCATATCCGAGATCACCATTACCATCCTGGTAAAAGATTTCGAAAAGAATTGAATCTACATATTCTGTAACAGTAGTTGGTGAAACTGACCGCAACTCAATATAAGGTACATCACCGATAATTTCATTGGGTTCGTTTTCTATGGGTTCTTTATCGCAGGCTATTAAAACTACAGCAAAGAAGAAGAAAAAATATAGTTCCTTTTTTATCATTCAACAATAAAAGAAAAATAAGTTAAGATGTAAGGATTAGTTTGAGCGTCAGGTATTTCTGTAGGATCTGTGTGATCAATATCTTTCACATAAAACCGGATGAAATAAAGTTTTCCGGGAATATAACCTGATGTATTGAATGTAAAATGCTGATAATAATACGTTGTGTAGGTTGAGTCCCAATACACGGGTCCGATATATGGCGTTGATGCCAGTTCCACCTCCATGGTATATTCATCATAGTCAGTGAAGTTTACTGCATCATCTGAAATTCTTGCTTTGTTGTAACTCAAAACATTACCCCAGTAAAAGTTACTGTCAGCATCAAAGTCATATACACTTAACCATATTTCAACATTTGAAGCTGCCGGCAATTTCATTGGCGCAACACTAAAGTCCCTGTTATCATCTAGTCGGGAACCGGTTGTGTCATTGTGATAAGCAAGGAATCCACCGGTTTGGGGGAAGTTGAAATCAGTAAGTACGGGTGAATTCCCCATTACATCTTGAGCGCCGTTTGCAATCCAGTCAATAATGGTCTGCATCTCCGGTTTTGTAAGGGTATCATACAAGGGCATTTGCCCAAGTGTAGCATCATCTGTGGTAATACGTTCATATAGCCAGGATGCTGTCGTATCGCCGGGTACTACCCGGAAAGAATAATTTTCATCCTCATCATTTTTTATTACGGGATGATATACGAGAGTGTTATATGCACTTTGTACTGTACGAAAATCGGGTTCAAAGCTTCCATCATGACAGGCAGGTATTGCACAGGTTGGTTTAAAGATAAATGTATGCAGGCCAAGAAATGAGTTGGAGTCAATAATAGTCTCATCAATTACTCCATTCTCATATGTTAATGTGTCAAAAGGATTGAAGGGAACTTCTGGTTCAATCACAATGATCTCCTGTTTGCATGCATGAAGTACTACAGCAAGAGAAAGCATACAGAAAAAAATACTTTTGTTCTTTGTTTGATGCATACAATTCATTTTAAACAAATGCTTCATCCATTACATTGCCCGGTAACAAATAAGAAGGGATATCATCTTTAAAGCCGAGGATATGAGCAATAGTTGGAACAATATCAATAGACTGACCATTAGGTACTTCCGGTGTACCTACTACCAATCCCTGGTTAACAACATCAGATGGCCCTACAATTAATCCGAATACATCTCTTGAGTTTTCATCACTCGTATGATCATATGCAAACAAACCGTTTGCATCCACCAGTGTATTCGCTTCAAGATTTCTACCATGTTCTGGTATCATTATCATAATTGTATCATTAGCCATTATCGGGTCACTTTGTATCTTGTTCCAAAGCCAGCCCATAGAATAATCAGACTTATGCAGATTTTGGATATATCCTGAAAAATCAGTGTGACAAATATCCAAGTTGGTGGTATTCACGACCAACAATTCAGGATGAAAGCGTTCTATAACTTTCCAGGAAGCAGCAACATTCATCAAGTCGCCCGTAAGTTCATATTCAGGCACTCCAGAAGGTAACGGCCATTCAACAGGAATATCTCCCTGCAAGATTTTGAGAATAAAATCCTGTATATCTTCTCTCTCGATTGCGCTGTTTACTATGCCGGGAATGTCTGTTATCGTTTTGTCAAAATTCTTATCCAGGAAACCCTTTAGTTTATCTAGCCGTGTTAATTCATCTGGATGTAACGCATTGAGTGTAGAAAATTTATCGTAGCCAATACTGCCAAATGTTGTGAGCGGGCTTATAAAGTTTGCGCCGTACATAGGGCCGTAATCTGCATGGCGGCTGTAGTTCAAAGCAGGGTAGGGTCCAAGGTCAAGTGAAACCCACCATGCATTTATGGCGCTTTTAGCAGGGTCTGTATGTTTTCTGTAATATTCAAAAACGGTTGGAAATTCCGGGTTGACATTCAGGTTTAAACCTGTTTCAGTGTATTTTCCTGTAAGTACTACTGAGTGCCCGTTAAAATGACCTGTTGGGCCTTCAGCATATCGCATATGCTGAAACAAAGTTCCTTTAGTGGATAGTGCGGATGTTACGGCAGGTTCCCAGGGAGTGTATACTAAGGAGGATGAGGGGGCTGAGCCATCAAGCATGTTATACATCACATTACCAGCAGGGCCTACACCCTGATTTGTCAGGTATTGCTGCATAACAGTTTCCTGATTGCGAATACCCCCGCCGAAAACTACTAACACAACATGATTTACCAGCCTAGTGCCACTAGCAGCAAACAACCTTCCTGATGGAAGAATGTAAGGCACAGAAATAATTCCCGCTGCTGTGAGTGCTGAGTTTTTAATAAATTTTCTTCTGTTCATTGCTATTATTTACTCACTAATAAAACATATACTCATTGCTTAGTAAAAATGACCTGTACACATCAGTAACCGTTATCGTTTCATCTTCTTCAATAATTTGTTTTAGCCCGTACTTTTCATACTCTGAAGGATACCTGAGGAAAAACCTCAAGTAAGCCAAGTCAATAAATTCATGAAGGTCACTGCGCATTTCTTCATTTGTAGGCAAACTGATATACACTTCCGTGTCTTTCAACATGGCATTCAAAATCATTTCATTAACCAGTGTTTTATCGCCTACGCTTAAACGGTAAATCACAAGATTGTCCAGCTCATTGCTGGGGATGCTCGAAAAATAAAGATTGCTATATAAGCTTGAAATATACTGAAGAGGTGTTTTCAGCCTGTCTTTTTCACTGGAGCCGGCATATACAGGTACGGTATCAATATTATAAATGATATTATCATATATTATCTCCTGTGTAATTTCTTTTTTACATGCTGAGAAGATCAGAATGGATATAAAAATGGTATAACTTTTTTTCAGATTAAAAACCTGCATATTCTTCAGATTTAAAGATGTCAATTTTCATTCCATTAAAACTGCCAGTTTCCTGAATACTTAGAGCATATTCATTCATTTCATATGAAGTTGGGTAACGGGCTAATAAAGTTTGAAATGCCTCTATTACCTGTCCCTGGTAAAATTCCAGGGCACTGGTTACAATATTAATAAAGTCATCTTTTGAATTACCGGCCTGCAAAAACATTTCTGAAGAAGCGCCGTCTACCATGGCAATTCCAGCAGTTTTCTCATCATCTGTCGGTGCACGGTGGAATAAATTTTCAAAACAACTCACTACAAAGTTTTCACTACCCATGTTCACTTCATCATAATAATAGTTATCAATGTATCTTCTGAAATATTCATTAGTAGTAATTTCATTGAAATAAAGGTCTACTGGCGCATCCCGCAATTTCAACAACTTTTCCAGGAAATATTCATAATAAAAAACAGTCAGACTGTCTCCCGTAAGCTCAGCTATGTAGATGAGGTAGACATACAAATCAATTTCATATTGAATGGTCAGGCTGTCAATATCCACCAACATTTTCTGGCTTGTGAGTACATTAATATTTTTGTAATAATCATAACTCACCATCAGTGAGTTTATAATTTCTTCTCTTGATTCTTCGCTGTAAGCATCCCCTTTTAAAATATCTTTTGCATCAGTTAACTCAAATTCTGTGGGCGCTCTACCAAACATATCAATGTACAGGTTATTAATATATGTGTTCAGTTGCAGGTCAGATACTCCAAAGGCATCAGGTGGCGTATTGCCGTCAATTACAAGGTTTTCATGAATGATCTCATCTTTTGCGCAGGATGTCATGCAAAAACATAGTACTACAATGCATAAACCAAAAGCAAGTTGTGTTCTTGTATTAAATTTTATATGCATGAAAAATTTATAATTACTTAAGTATGTGCGGGCTAATGGTTTCTCAAAAATAAGTATAACTATATACAAATCAAAGGGTAACTAATTTTTTTTCTACAATTTTATCTGAAACGTAACATGCATGTAGCTTATTGTATATACCTAATAGGGGTATAGGAAAACTGGCACACTTTTACACAATTCTCGGCCTATCACCGTATCTCTGCTTAGCAATCTTTAGCTCATCTGACATGTGATGAAATGTTTTGCGAAGTGATTCGATGTACATATCGTCAAACAAAAGTTTCAATTCTTCCCAACTGGAGAATTCTTCTTGCCGGAATTTATAACTCTGTTCGAAAAAACCGGCCTCTATTTTCACAATATATTTTTCGCTCCAGCTAAACACAGTGATCTTATATGCCGGGTGTTCTATAAATCCAATTGTTCTCATCGTACGTTTAATTTTTGTGTAATAACAGTAAGAATTTCCTGAACGGCGGGGCAAATTCCTGCATTCTTTAAAGTAATTGTTTCTACCTGATACATTTTTTTTCGGTTTGTGTGCGGGTATTCTTTACATGCTTGCGGACGATGCGTATAAATAGAACATGCATTGTCAGGCAATAAAAAAGGACAAGGAGTGGAATGAAATATCCAATCTCCTTCTTCATCCAAAAGCAGGTACTTAGAAACAAATTCAGAGGGTTTCATTTTTAAATGCACAGATATGCTTTCAATATCTTTTTGAGTGAAAAGGGGGCTGTGTGTTTTACAACAATTGGCGCAGTTCAGGCAATTTGTTTTTGCAAATACTATTTCATGAGTTTTTGCAAATAACACATCATCCTGTGTTGACCTTCTTTTTTTAAGCAGGCGGAAAAGGTTTTTAAACTTCAGTTTTTGTGATGAATGCAATTGTGCAGGAAACAAAGATTCAATTTTTTGCGAATTTAAAAATTTTATACCGTAGTTGTACTTTTGCACAAACACTAACGATGCGTAACCTGATAGCAATAGCACTTTTTCTTCCTTCTTGTTATACGTTTTCACAGGTACCCGGTTATGAGATATATTATATGTATATAGGCGGGAATGAAGATACCGGATATGTTTACTCAGAACCCATGAATATAACAAACAGGGCTGGATATGACAATCAACCCTCCTTTACAAAAGAGGGGAGTAAGATTTTGTATTCTTCCATCAGGGACGAAAAACAAGCCGATATTTATATGTATGATTTGAAAACAAATACTACAAAACAATTCTGTAAAACACCAGAAAGTGAATATTCTCCGGAAGTTACTCCGGGAGGAAAATATATCTCAGTAGTAAGAGTAGAGAAAGACTCCTCACAAAGGCTTTGGAAAATGAAAATGAAAAATGCGAAAGCAAAAGTGATGCTTCAATTTGTATATGATGTCGGGTATTATTGCCGGGTGAGTGATGACAACATCGCTTTGTTTCAGTTACCTGAACCCTTTGCCCTAAAACTTGCAAGCCTTAACTGGCAGGATGCAAAACCTATTGATGATAACATTGGGCGTTGCATAAAAATGATACCCGGGGAGAATGCGTTTACATACCTGGTGAAAGATGATTCTACAGCATTTCAAATAAACAGGTATGACGTTATTACATCTACAAGTTCAAAGATTATATCGATCGGGAATAGCACTGAAGATTTTGCATGGAGAAGTGATGGGAATATGTTCATGGCCAATGGGAGTACCTTATATTATTTTGATTACAAAGAAACAGGTAAATGGTATGTGTTGGATGATATGCAAAAATTCGGCATTAGCAAGATCTTGCGAATCGCTTTCAGCCCCGATGGTAATTGGATGTCTTTTGTAGCAGATGAAACAATTCAAAAGTAAACCCTCCATTTAAAAAGCCTTGTGTATAAAGAAAATATGAGTACCATCCTCTTCCCGACCGATTTTTCAGGATATTCTGAAAATGCTTTCCAGTATATCCTCCATTTTGCTGATAAATTGAGGGCGAAAATCGTGTTCCTGCATGTAATACAAAAGGATAGTGAAAAAAAATCCCCCACAAAAAAAACTAGTACATCCCGCTCAGATATGCACAAAAAAACAGTTCAACTTATGCATGAGTTGAAATTCCGTTCAGCTGAATTTGCATTTAAGCAGGATTGTGAAATAGTTACTGAACATTTAATAACTGAAGGAAATGTTGTTGATGAAATTTTGAAAGCGGCTGATAAACTGAATCCTCTGATGATAGCACTGAGTACGAATAGTTACAACACCCGCACTAGCATGCATGTAGGTAACACTACCGCCACTGTGGTAAAAAGATCAAAATTTCCGGTGCTTGTTATTCCGGAGCATGCGTTCTATAAGCAGGTAAATAACATAGCTCTTGCCACAGAGTTAGATGAAAAGGATGAACAACTGATTTATAAACTTCTCATTACTGCAGCTTTGTTTAAGGCACGGCTTCATGTTTTCCATGTAGAAGAAAAGAAATCGAAAGGAGCAATGCAAGTTGTGGATTATTTAAAACTTGTGTTCAAATATCCTTTGCAAATTGAGAAGCTCAGTATTGAAACTTTACAATCAAAAGCAGTGGCTACGGGCATTGAAAGATATGTGAAACAACATGCAATTGACCTATTGTGCATGGAAAATCATAAAGCTTTTTTCCCCGAAATAATTGATATAAAAGCGGACGAGCGCAAAAAATTCCATGAACTGATTCCAACACTTGTGTATTATGTTGAATAATGCAACCCCAAAAAGTTAGAAGTTATTTTAAACCGAGATCAATAGTTGCCTGTTTTACATCATCATTCCAAACCCAGAGTCTGTAACAGGGCGCTATGGTATGATAGCTGAATTTATCAAGCAGGGTCATAGTTCTTACATCAATACAGTTCCGCTGAAACGCAGACCTGATACCATCTTTGGCTGTTTCAGCTTCGGCCATTTTCACACACATCCTGAATTCATAAGGCAGAAGGATATCTTCTCCGTACTTTCCAAACATACCCTTCTTTTTTTTCCAGGCTGTTTCAGCAGCCGCAATCATAAGTTCAAAATCCTCTTTGTCCTTGGGCAAGGAAGGGTAGATAGGAAAGAAAACAGCCCAACCTTCTTCGATCATGAGCAGGTTAAAAGTTTTCCTCTTTGGGTCGTTTTTTGGCGGAAGGTTCGCTTTATCAAAAAACCTGGCGATGTATGCAAGCATGCGCCCATAGCTGTCAATTACTTCCCCGCATGGAATCACTGCAACTGGGTAATATCTCCGTGGTCCTTTCTTAATGATGCTATTTCTTATTATTTCAAATTGTTTGCTTGCCTCATTACCGGCCTTGATATGTTTTTTTGCAGCTTGGGGTGTTAGTTTTTTCAAAAGGTATTTTCTGGTTGCTTCAGGGATACCAGTATAAAACTCTCCCGCCAACCGTTCTTTACAAATATCAAGTAGTTTTTGGGCAGCAGGTGCTTTACCAGCATAACCTTCTTTTTCAGGTGTATCGCAGCTTACCATCCGTAGCGGTTGTTGAATATTCAGCGTATCACCGTCAGGGGCACTTATGAATTTTTTCCTTGAAGGGCGAAAAGACGAGATCTTGAAGTAGGTCTTGATTTTAGGAACTGCCATTAAAAAGATTTTTAAGCCGGGTACTGGTAGTGAAGGTAAAATGAAGTAATGAAAAAAAGAAACCCCTGTTATTGATAACAGAGGCTTCCGAAAACTACTACCTTATCCGCCTTTATTTACGAAACATAAGTTTCTTCGGTTTTAAACTTATGTAGTTACAACAAAAAAACATTTGCATAAATCAGGAATTCATCTTAATTTCCGCTTGTAAAACTTTGGTGATTATGGCAACAGTTCACAAGATTCTTGAAAAAAAGGGCAAAACACCGTACACTATTTCTTCGAAACTACTTGTGTTTGATGCACTAAAAGAGATGGTGGAACGTAATGTTGGAGCGCTGATTGTAATGGATGCTGATACTTTTAAAGGATTGTTTTCCGAAAGGGATTACGCCCGCAAGGTGATGTTAAAGGGAAGGACATCAAGGGATACATATGTGTATGAGATACTGGAAGCCGATTGTATAACAGTTACCCCTTCGACACTTATTACTGATTGTATGAACCTGATGACTGATAACTCCATCAGGTACTTACCTGTGTTGGAAAATGGAAAACTTGCCGGCATTATTTCCATTGGCGATGTTGTAAAATACATTATCGAAGACCAGCAGCATACATTGAAACAGTTAGAAAGCTACATTAGTCAATAAGGGAATTATTTCGCAGGCGCAAGTAAGGAGTAAATGGCTGAGTCTAAAAATTTTCCTTGCCAGTAAAAATCTTCCTTGAAATACGCCTCCCTGATAAAATCATTTTTCTCCAACAATGCTATTGAAGCAAAATTATCCGGATTTACATTTGCTTCCAGAGAATGTAGTTGCAAGGTTTCGAAAGCGAATTTCAAAACAGCTTGCATAGCCTCATGCATAATTCCTTTCTTGTGAAATTCTTCCATCAGGATATAGCCAATCTCGGCCCTGTAATGTTCTTTTTTGAAACTAAAAACAAGAATACTTCCAACAATTTTTTCAGAGCCTTTTAATGTTATTCCCCAATTGATGCCTTCATTTTCATCAAGAAGTTTGGTAATCATATCAATGTGCTGAAACGTATCCTCTAGGGATTTTTGAAGGGGACGGTTGATGTATTTCATCACTTCTGGGTTTGAGCGCATGAGAAACATTTCCGGTGCATCATCCCTTGTAATTCTTCGAAGAATAAGCCTGTCAGTTGTCAGAATAGGGAAGGGGGTGAAATTGATTTGCAGCATTTTTGAAAGAGTTTCTAATAAAAATCATAGTGGTTGAAAATTGCTCAAATTATAAAATGAAAGAATTGTGAATTTCCCGTTTTTGTAAAAGTCAGTTCCGATAGTATTCAGGTAAGCTCTTCAATTTTAAATTCCAACATAGCTCTCCTCTATCATGTAATCTACCAGCTTATTGAAATCTTCTCCTCCGCTATAATATTTTGCTACTTGCCTATCGGCCCCGGTGCCGTTGTTAAGTATCCATCGGATGTTTTCCAATTCCTGCCTGCTGCCAAGTTCATCCACCACATCATCCACAAACTCCAGCATTTCACTTATCAATTCCTTTGTTTCCACTTCTTCCTGTTTCCCGAAATCAATTAGTTTTCCTCCAATTCCGAACCGGGCTGCCCGCCATTTATTTTCATTTATTAGAGCCTTGTCATAATTTCTCCATCCCTGGTTGCCTTTCATGAGTTTATATAACTTTGCTGTGAGTGCTTGCATGAGTGCAGCAAGGGCAATTGTTTCATCAGCCCTCATAGGGATGTCGCACATGCGGAATTCAATCGTATTGAAATAAGGATGTACCCGTAAATCCCACCAGATTTTCTTCCCGTTATCAATGCAATTGGTTTTTACCAACAGGGAAACGAAATTATCAAAATGACTTGCATCATGAAATGTATCAGGAATTCCTGTTCTGGGAAACTTGTCAAAAACTTTTGTGCGGAAAGATTTGAAACCTGTATCTCTTCCCTCCCAGAAAGGAGAGTTTGTGCTTAATGCAAAAATGTGAGGAAGGAAGTAACGCAATGAGTTCATCATGAACACAGCAACGTCTCTGCTGGGCATACCTACATGTACATGTAATCCAAAAATGAGGTTACTTCTTGCTGCATCCTGCATTTCATAAACTATTTCTTCATAGCGGGGATGATTGGTGATGAGTTGTTCTTTCCAAAGAGCGAAAGGGTGTGTTCCTGCCCCAGCAATTTTCAGTTTTTCTTTTTCAGCAAGATCAGCTACAATGCGGCGCAATTTTATTACTTCACTACGGGCATCTTTGATATCTTTTAGGATTCTTGTTGCAACTTCAACAACACTCTGGTGCATTTCAGCCTTTATCTGCTCGCCATGGCTTTCACCTGCCTCGATAATATTGTGTTTCCTGCTGCTTAAATCCCTGGTTTCAGGATCTATGATCTGAAATTCTTCTTCAATGCCGAGTGTGAAGACTGAGTAATCAATTTTAGCCATTTGTTTTGTTGCAAAAAGGGTTCAGAAATAATTAACTGTTTTGTGTTGCTGCAGTATGCGGGAAACCGTACACTGAGTTTTTGATATAGGTTCCCCAGGTAAGGTTGTCAATTCCCGGTTTATGTGTTAGTGCTCTTTCTATCGCCATTAATGATGCATGCTCAACTACCCATTCAAAATTTTGTTCACCTACAGAGGTTTTTTCTGCATCCGGCGCTGGGTTACAAAAATCAATTGCATAGGGGATACCATTCCTGACAGCCCATTCCACCGTATTAAAATCATATCCCAAGGCAACATTCAGCGCCAGTGTATATTTTGTTACAAGGTCAATTAATTCTTGTGTTGGAGTTGGTCCACTCCATGTATATCGCAGATGATGAGGGTTTCTCGGTTCATAAGGCATTACTAAAACATATTTTCGACCCAGGCAATAACAACGGAAGTAATAATCAAATTCGATTTCTTCCTGAAGCATCATTACATCCTCACCGCTCTCGCTGTATTTTTTAAAGAAGTCCTCCATGTTCTCAATTTTACTCACCCCTCTCCATCCACCACCGTCAAAGGGTTTCATGTATGCCGGAAAACCAACGTAGGCAAATATACCTTCCCAGTCCAGAGGGTATTTTAAATTTCTGAAAGAAGTTGTTTTTGTATTCTTAGGGATATCATGTGAAGGAAGGAGTACTGATTTTGGAACAGGCAGACCGAGCTTAACAGCGAGGGCATTATTGAAAAACTTTTCATCCGCACTCCACCAAAATGGGTTATTCATTACTGCAGTACCACTAATAGCTGCGTTCTTCAGATAACCACGGTAAAAAGGTGCATCATGTGAAATTCGGTCAAGTATTACAACATAACCTGATGGTTCGCCTTGCATTACCTTATCTATGGAAACAGGCTCAGCAACTATTCCTTCAACCTGTTTGCTGTTAATTCTTTCTACAAATGCATTCGGGAAACTTTCTTCCATCCCATGAAGTATTCCTATTTTTTTCATATTCCGTTATTGGTTATTGAGTTATCAGATAATTTTAATTGTACAGTACCATCAGTTTCTACCCTCTCATAGGAGTATCAAATTCCTTCTTTTGTTTTTTCGATATCAAGCAAGCTTAAAAATCTTGGAAACTGGTTTCTCCAGGCCGGCCAGTCATGTTTTTCGCCTGGCATCACTTCAAGAATGTGAGGAACTTGCTTGGTTCCGAGTAAATGAGCCATTTGATAATTACTATCCAGGCATATATCATGTTCAGCTGAACCAAGAAATATTTGCATTTTCCAAAGCCAGGGATCTTTCATGTCATTTATATAATCTACAGGGTTATGGAAATAAACATCCTCACTATAAAAGCCATCCATCTGACCTTTAATGTCAAACTTTGCTGCCATACTGAATAAAGCAGCAACAAGGTCAGGGTGTCGAAAACCAAAGTTCAGTGCATGATACCCGCCAAAACTACAACCTGCTGTTCCGATACGGGTGAAACCAGTTTCTTCTTTCATGCGGGGATATAATTCATTCACCAACATATTATCATATAGCATATGATTCTTTATCCGGTGTTCCGGGTGAGCATCTTTATTATACCAGCTATGTTTATCAATGCTATCGGGGCAATAAACCTTTACGATTTCATTTTCAACGAACCACTTGATGGCATCCAATAGTTTAAAATCCCTGTTTTCATAATGCATGCCCATGCTGGTTGGAAAAAGAATGATAGGAAATCCACCGGTTCCGAAAGTTAGTAACTCCATCTCCAAACCCAAGATATCTGAGTGCCAATTGTGTTTTTGTTCATTTAAGTGTTTCAAATTATTGCCATTGAGTGGGTAGCAAAATTAAAACAAACGAGCCTGAGCTTTATATCTTTACAAGAATTTCATTAATCTTCAAAAAAATGATAAAAATTTCAATAAAAATGTTTTCCTGCATATACATTTGCAGCCGATGATGATTAAAAGTGAAAGCCTTGTGTGCAGGGAAGATAAGCATATGCGCTCCGAGTTTCTTGCCCGTGAAGTGAAAATCACTTTCTTGTTACCTGCTACTTATGTACACCGCCCGTACCCAGTGCTTTGGCTCAATGATGGGCAAGACATTCCAGCTCTTGAATTGGAAAGAACGATTTCAGCTTTAAGTGAAACAAAGGATATTAGAAATTTTATAACAATAGGTATCCATGCAAATGAAGACAGATTAAATGAATATGGCACTATCGAAACGGCAGACTATGCTAACCGGGGATCAAAAGCCGCATTATATGCCGCTTTTCTTGTTCAGGAGCTGCTTCCCTTAGCTCGCAGGAAATATAACCTATCACTTTCAACGGCTGATAATGTGATTGCAGGTTTCTCCCTTGGAGCCCTATCGGCAATAAATATTGCCTGGAATTATCCCGACCTGTTTGGAAAAGTAGGTATATTTTCCGGCTCACTTTGGTGGAGGAAAAGGGCATTGAATCGTTGGTATAAAGACGATAGGGACAGGATCATACACCAGGTAATTAGAAATGGAGAAAAACGGGAAGGACTAAAATTCTGGTTTGAAGCAGGAACGGAAGATGAAACTTCTGACAGAAATAAAAACGGGTTGATAGATTCCCTGGATGATACGGTTGATCTGATAAAAGAATTAAGCGCAAAAGGGTATGATGGGAGGAAAGATATTCAGTTTGTAGTTGTGAAAGGCGGAACTCACAACCAGGAAACCTGGAAAGAGGTAATGCCGCATTTTTTAAAATGGGCCTTTGGTTCATAAGTTTTAATATTGAATGGAAACATAACTCAATTTTGTAACTGAAATTATTTACAAACAACTCTTCACTCATTTTTTGAAAAACTGGCAATTCATACTCAGGACAAAACTGCATGTAAGCGGAATGACCTTATTTCCTTTTATTCTTATCGCCAATAAAAAATTAAAAGAGGATAAAGTATTTGTAAATCATGAACGCATTCACTTACGCCAGCAAATTGAAATGCTTGTTATACCATTTTATGTAGTGTATATGATTCATTATCTAGTTAACCGAGTAAAACTCAAGGATCATAATAAAGCATATAGAAACATTGTTTTTGAACGGGAGGCTTATAGTAATGAAAAAAACATGCAATACCTTGCTGAACGCCGGATTTGGGCATGGTTCAAATACTTTAAGAAATGAAGATGGAATTCACAGAAGTTGAGCATATCCGGGCAACTTGTTCTATATTTTTCCCTACTTTTATAGTATGTTTCAAAGTATGAAAAAACAAATTTACGCCCTTTTTGTGGCTGCAGGTTTTTTCACATCCTGTGAAGAAGAGTTTGCGGAAGTAACAACTTACCATGCGGCAGATTATTATCCAACTGAAGTGGGGAAATATATTATTTATAATGTTGACTCTATTGTTTACAATGAAACCATTGAGAATGATACTACTCACTGGCAAATTAAGGAGGAGATAATAGATACTTTTTATGATCTTGATAGCATTCTTAACCATCGCATAGAACGCAGCCGGAGGCCAGATGATACAAGCGCATGGCAAGTTCTTGATGAATGGAGTGTGAGGAATAAGAACGGTAACATTGAAAGAGATGAAAACAATCTCCGCTTCATCAAACTTGCAGAGCCGGTACTATTAAACAAAAGCTGGGACGGGACTGCTTATCTGGGGAATCTGTTTGATCTTCCTTTTTATCGTGAATGCGACAGGCTTGATTTTCTGGAGGACTGGGATTACACTTATATTGTGCTTGATAGTTCTGTGGTTATTAACAGCCTGCAATTTGATAGTGTAATAGCAGTTAAACAACAGGGAGCTGATAACCTCATAGAATTGAACAATGCAATTGAATTGTATGTTAAAGGAGTGGGATTGATAAAAAAACAATTCTACCATTATACATCGCAAAATACTGATAACATCCCTTGGGAGTTCAAAGCCGAGTGCGGTTATGTGTATACAATGGAGATAGTTGAGTATAATTAGTTAGGTCGATGAAATGTTAAAATTGAACACCTGTGACAAATACTTATAACCGGGCTGATAACTTTGCTAATAGTTCTGATATAGAAAAATATTCATGAAGTTTGTATTTACATTGTTATTGGTAAGTTTTTTATATAATTCTTACTCACAGGAAACTGAGGTTAAAAATTATATCGGTGAAACTTCGTACATAGAAATCCTAGGAGAGAAACAGGAAGGTAAGCATACGCATCAAACACCCATCGGCAAATACTGGATTTATTTCACAGATAAAGATGCGTCAGTATTTTCTATTCATCGCCCGGCTGAATTTCTTTCTCAAAGATCTATTGACAGAAGACTTAAACATAACATTGGCTTAAGCGAACAAGATATACCAGTAAATGAAAATTATGTTCAACAGATAGAATATGCAGGGGGAGAAATTATTGTAAAGTCAAGGTGGTTGAATGCTGTGAGTGCAGAAATTTTTTCTGAAAACCAGCTCAGTATCATTTCCCAACTTCCGTTTGTAAAAGAAATAACTCCTGTTAGAAAATACATTGCAAACATTGAAGAACCTATACCTGTAAACTCAAATATGCTGCGTACTTCCGGGGATGCAGTAAGTTTTTACGGCGCTTCAGCAAACCAGTTTACGATGATCAACGGGGATTTTCTGCACAACCTTGGTTACAGGGGCAAAGACATGGTGATAGCTGTGATAGATGCAGGTTTTATTGGCGTTGATAACGGAGCAGGGTATCAAAGTTTGTGGCAGAAAGAACAAGTTCTTGATGTTCATAATTTTCCCGATAATAATAAAAGTGTTTATATCTCAAGTTATCATGGAACCTGGGTGCTTGGCATCATGGCGGCAGATATTCCTGGAACATATGTTGGTTCAGCACCCGATGCTCAATATTATTTGTTCCGCTCCGAAGTTTCTGACAGTGAGCGGGTAGCCGAGGAAGATTTTTGGCTGGCCGCAGCTGAACAAGCTGATTTTGTTGGAGCGGATATCATCAATTCATCTCTTGGTTATACTGAGTTTGATGATTCAACTGAGAATCATACTTATGCTGACATGGATGGTAACACTACGATTGTAACTAAAGCAGCGGATTGGGCTGCAAGCAAAGGCATCCTGGTATGCAACAGCGCAGGTAATGAGGGCGACAGTGAATGGAATTTCATCGGTGCACCTGCAGATGGCGACAGTGTGTTCAGCATTGGGGCAGTTGATAATCTCGCTAACTATGCTTCATTTAGCTCAAACGGGCCAACATTTGATGGACGAGTGAAGCCAAATATTGCAGTGCAAGGTTCAAATTTCCCAATTGTAAACCCTGATGGAACAGTGGGCTTTGGAGGTGGAACCTCTTTTGCGTCGCCACTTGCTGCGGGTGCTGCAGCTTGCCTCTGGCAGGCGTTTCCGGAAAAAACAAATATGGAAATAATGGATGCAATGCAAAAATCCGCTTCTCAGTTTACGAACCCCGATACGTTACTTGGTTATGGTATTCCCGACATGGCCCTTGCATATATGAATTTGCTTGGTGCCCCAACAGAAAGTGAAGTTGATCTACTGAATGCATTTACACTCAATGATGAGATTTATATCATCATTTACAGCAGTATTCCTGATAATACAACTTTCTACTTGTATGATGTATCGGGTAAAAAAATATTGGAACAGGAGCTTCAGCAATCTGATATTTCTTACAATGCCCTGCGCATTGAAGCTGCTACAAGCCTTGCTCCCGGCGTATATATTCTAACTGTTGATTTGAACGGGAAATTTGAAAATAAGAAAATTTTTATAAGATAGTTTTTTTGATATGTGTTTTTCCTTATCAGAAATCATTTTCTACTCATATATTTCGCAAGGTTTTTCATTGCCTGCTTTCTCACTTTGTTTTTAAAATACTTTGTCCAGCTTAGTAATACACCCATTACTCCGAAAGCCTGTGAAGCCCATTTGTAAAAATTAAAACTATCCTTTTGTTGAATAATCTTGCCATTATCAAAAATAAATTGTGAAGTAATTTGATTGCTCACTTTTCTGCCGGTAGCAGAAAATGTATATGTAGCAACCCATTCAGCCGAACCAGTTTTTTCATTTGCCCAGACATTGGAAAAATCAACATGAAGGTCTTTGCCTTTCACACAAAACATGTCCCACATAGCCTTTACTTCAGCAGAATTCAGGTGCATAAATACAGGGTCAGAGAAAACAGCATTTTCGCTATAACATTGCTGCATGGTAACATAGTCTTTCCGGATGAATGCTGTATAAAAGTTTGTGATAAGTTGTTCAGTGGCTGTCATTCTGTAAAGTTTTATTTCTGATTGGTGCTTGCTTAAGTTTACAAATACTGCCTGACAAGTGAACTGATGTAAGGCACAATCTCTTTTTCAAACCATGGATTCTTTTTCTGCCATATTTTATTTCTTGGAGAGGGATGAACAAGCGGAAGATATTCAGGTAAATATTCCCTGAATTTTTTTACAGTTTCAGTGAGTGTTGATTTGAGTTTCCCGCCGAGGTAATATTTTTGAGAATACTGACCGATGAGTATTGTGAGTTTTACCTCCTTCATTTTGTTCAATAATTTATCATGCCATAGCGGTGCGCATTCAGGCCTGGGAGGAAGGTCGCCTGTTTTATTTTTTCCGGGGTAACAGAAACCCATCGGCATCAAGCCGAAAAATTTATTATTATAAAATTGGTCTTTTGAAACATTCAACCATCGACGGAGTTCATTACCACTTACATCGTCCCAGGGAATGCCGCTGTTATGTACTTTCTGCCCTGGTGCCTGCCCGATGATGAGTATTTTACTTTGGGGGCTTACTGAGAAAACAGGCCTGGGGGAGTTGGGGAGAAATTTTTTGCAAACTGTGCATGCGCAAACTTCAGCAATCAGCTTTTTCATAATCCCAAGGTTTAGTGGTTTTATGTAATCAATTCAATCACCTCTTTCCCATCAATCCACTTAAAGCCTTTGCAGCATTTTTCCCACCCCCCATCTTGTTCATCATCTTCATCATTTTGCGCATCTCTTCAAACTGTTTTATGAATTGATTTACTTCAATAATAGTATTTCCACTACCGTCAGCTATTCTTTTCCTTCTTGTACCGGTCAGGTCATCGGGATTGTTTCTTTCAAAGGGTGTCATGCTTTGAATAATGGCTTCTAATTTCTTGAAATGTTTTTCATCTATGTCAAGATCTTTTATTTGTTTGCCTACACCGGGTATCATGCCAAGGAGATCTTTCATGTTACCCATCTTCTTTATCTGTTTTAGCTGAGATAGAAAGTCTTCAAAATCAAACTGGTTTTTGCGCATTTTACGCTGCAATTCAGTAGCTTTCTCAACGTCATATTGTTCTTGCGCTTTTTCAACAAAAGAAACTATATCGCCCATGCCCAAGATGCGCTGTGCCATCCTGTCCGGATGAAAAATATCCAGCGTATCTACCTTCTCACCCCGGCTCACAAACTTAATAGGTTTGTTCACTGTGTATTTGATAGAGATAGCTGCACCACCTCTTGTATCACCATCTAATTTTGTAAGAACAACTCCGTCATAATTAATTACATCATTAAATGTTTTTGCAGTATTCACAGCATCCTGCCCTGTCATGCTGTCCACTACAAATAAACTTTCCGTTGGATTTACTGCAGATTTTATTCTTGCTATTTCATCCATCATTTCCTGGTCAACAGCAAGGCGGCCGGCGGTATCAATTATTACAACATTGTGATTATTAGTTTTTGCATAACTGATGGCCTTCTTTGCAATATCAATTGGGTTTTTGTTTTCTACATCAGCATAAACATGAACGCCGATCTGTTCGCCCAGCACTTGCAATTGGTTAATCGCTGCAGGACGATACACATCGCAGGCAACCAACAAAGGGTTTCTGCCTAGTTTGCTTTTGACATGGTTGGCGAGTTTTGCACTAAAGGTGGTTTTACCTGAACCCTGCAA
>JBJXHH010000074.1:0-12248 GCA_046160675.1 Chitinophagales bacterium | reverse complement strand
CAACCCGCGGCGAATCCTTATCCCGGCTCTTCGCCGGATGGGACCTAACCAAAGAAATTGAGCTCGTTTTTTCAAACCCACTAGATACTTTTTATGCTGAAAAATTCTTATTAAAGCAAGATACCTCTCAAAACATTATTGTTCCGGAAATAAAAATTGACCCTCTAAAAAAACAAAAACTCCTAATCAGGTATAACTGGTTGCCTGCAAAAAATTATATTTTAAAAATGGAGGCCGGTGCAACAAAAGATATTTTCGGACTGGCAAATGATACAGCAAGTTTTTTTCTCTTTACGAAAAAAACAGAGGATTACGGAAGTATTATTTTAAACATCAAAAATACTTCGCCCGACGATCTCATTCTTCAATTCATGGAACAGGATATGACTTTGATAAGTGAAACATTCATTCCTTCAAATACGTCTCCCGGGCTAACTTTCTCAAACACCCTTCCTTCAAAATATATTTTCAGGGTTATAAAAGATAAAAACAAAAACGGCAGTTGGGACACGGGAGATCTTTCTCAGAAAAAACAACCTGAACAAATTTTATTTTACCCCGCGGAAGTTACTACAAAGGCGAACTGGGAAGTTGAGTTAAAATGGAAAATTGAGTGAAAGAATATTTACAATGAAAAGTCCGGCATGGCTTGTTTGCAAAATGGAAGCCCGAAGGTTTGGATACACCATCTCTTCAGCTCATTCCTTTCTTCCATTGTTAAACTTTGTAACGCTTTATTTAATTCGCTGCGAAAGAGGCTTATGTCAAAACTTACTTTCTGTAGGATCATCTTAAAATATTCGAGCATCGTCATGCGATTCCTGTTTTAAAGGTGATAAAATTGTGCAGCTTTTATAAAACGCTTTTTTCTATTCAAATGTTGCATCTGAGTTCTATCATCTAATTGTAAAAAGCCGCCTTCCCTTGTAAGAATATATATAGTTCACAGGCAAAAATTTCAGTACCTTTAGTCGCTCAAAACACTTTTTCTAACAATTATGAAAAGATTATTTCTGCGTTTTGCCGCTCTGCCTTTATTTGTTTGGGCATCAGGCAATTGTTTCTCGCAAATAACAGCCCATCCGGATACAACCATTTGTTCCGGTGAAACCGTAACGCTCTACGCTGACCTGGTGGATATTTGTACAGATTGTTACACTTATAAAGAAATACCATATGCCCTGGAACCGATAGGTGGCACCTCTTTTTCAATGGTTGACGATACACATACTGGCCCCTATGAGATAGGTTTTACCTTTTGTTTCTTTGGTGAAGAATACACTGAGTTTTACCTTGCTTCTAATGGTTGGATAAGTTTTCCAGAACCTACAAGCGCTATGGATGTAAACTGGACGCCTGACGGACCGATTCCGGACGCTTCTGCTGATGTTCCAAGACCCGCAATCTTTAGTCCATGGACTGACTGGCATACAGGACTTTGTACTGACTGCTTACATTACGAGGTTATTGGGACTGCGCCTTATAGGAAATGTGTTATAACATGGGAAGAAGTTCCTTTATTCTCCTGTACAGATTTTGAAGGTACTTTTCAGATAGTATTGCAAGAAACAACAAATTTTATTGAGAATCATTTTCAAAGTGTCGACATATGTCCAACCTGGGATCTTGGTATCGCAACCCAGGGGGTTCAAAACACAGCCGGTGATTTTGCTTATGCAGTAGAGGGTAGAAATGCAGAGGCTTGGAGTGCTGAAAATGAAAGCTGGCGCTGGTTTACAAGTGAAATAAAATGGTACGAAGGCTCTACTCTCATAGATTCCGGTGCAACTACTGATGTTTCGCCTGAAGTAACTACTACATATACAGTTGTTCAAACGCTCTGTGATGGAACTATCTATACTGATGATGTAACAATAACGGTTGCTAACAGCCTTACCGCAACAGTTACAACAACAAATGTTTCATGCGGGGGCGCAGGTGATGGATCGGCCAGTATAACAGTAACAGGGACGGGAGGCCCGTTCTCTTATGAATGGAGCAGTGGCGAAACTGATGTAACATCCGTTTCAGGTTTAGATGGTGGTGACTATTTTGTTACCGTTACTTCTTCTGATGGTTGTGTGAAAATTTATAGCTTCACTATTGAAGAGGCTCCTGAGCTTGAATTAACTACTGCCGACGTTATTGATGCTACTTGTTTCGGATATACCGATGGAGAAATAACTTTGGCAACTAGCGGTGGTGCCACTCCTTATACCTATACTATCAATGGCGGAGACCCCCAAAGCAGCCCAGACTTTACAGGTCTTGCTGCTGGCGAATACACCATTATTGTTACAGATGATAATGGATGCTCAAAGGAAATAACAGTTACAATAGATGAGCCGGCAGAGCTTACAATAGATGCCGGGCCCGATGTAACCATCCCCCAGGGTGCCTCCTATTCTATCGAAGCAATTGTGAGTATTCCCACCAGCGCAGTGAGCGGGGTAAGCTGGGGCCCACCTGGTGGATATTTAGACTGTGGCGGTATAGACCCCTGTTTCACTTATGTTGTTTCACCCTTGGTGAGCACTACTTACCTTGTGAGTGTAAGCGACCTGAATGGCTGCTCAGCGAGTGATTATATTACTGTAAATGTTGAGTTTATTCCTGAGGTGTTTTTTCCAAATGCATTTACTCCGAACGGAGATGCTATCAATGATTTCTTCAATGCGTTCGGTTATAATGTTACCAACTATGAGTTAAATATTTATGATCGTTGGGGTGAGCTGGTATTTACAACTACTGATATGACATACAGCATGGGTTGGGACGGAAAAATTAATGGAGAGGATGCCGAAGTTGGCGCTTATGTATACCAGGTCTCTGCTTCCTTTAATACAGGTGATCTTTTTACAAGCGGGGGTGGATTTACTTTGGTGAGATAAATATCTCTGGAGTTAAAAAATTTTGAAGCCGGCGATAGCCGGTTTTTTTTGAATTACAAATATTTACGCTGCCAAGAATTCCTACCTTTATTTCAGATTTGTTATTCAACAGCAAAGAAAACATGACTATAGAACTTTTCAACCGTGAATTTGAAACCATTGCCGGGCAACTCAAATCTTTTTTGTTAAGGATAACCGCAAGTATTGCAGACGCTGAGGACCTTGTGCATGATACCTATATAAAAGCGCTGGACAAACTGCATACTTTCCGTAACGAGTCTTCTCTTAAAACATGGCTTTTCACTATTGCCTCTAATCTGGCTAAGGATAATCTGCGGGCGCAAAAACGCTGGGTGGAAAATGTTACTGACATTACAAAAGAAGCGGCACTGCATAACAAACAATTTTTTCAGGATGCTTTGCATATACGCATGACATCACCACAGGGGCAATTTGAAATAAAAGAACATATCACTTTTTGTTTCGCATGCATTTCTAAGAGCCTCCCGCTGGAACAGCAGATATGCATTTTTTTAAAAGAGGTATATGAATTCAAAGTGGCAGAGATCATGGAGATTTTAAACACAACTGAATCAATGGTAAAATACTACCTGCATACAGGCAGAAGTAAAATGATCCAGATTTTTGATGGCAGGTGCGCTTTAATAAACAAGGAAGGGACTTGCCATCAATGTTCTGAACTGAATGGCATTTTTAACCCAAAGCAAAATACACAGGAAGAAATTATGAAAATAGAAATGGCCCGCTTGGCTGAACAGGGAAATAAAGAACATCTTTTTAATCTTCGAATGGAGATTCTCCGGGAACTTGACCCCTATACATCTAATGCTGCTGCGCTCCAATTGCATCATTTAGAGCATAATCGACAAGTAATGGAAAAAATTTAGAAAAAGTTTCTAATTCGCCTATCGTTTTTTTCCGCTCATTCGTCAAAATCTTATTAAACAAAAGAGAATGAAAAAGATCATCACAATTGTAACAATTATGGCAACTACAACTATAGCAATGGCTCAGGAAGGGAAAGCCACTACGGTAAAAGAAACTTTTAACCGGGAAACCTCCGTAAGTATAAATATCAACGCTGACCCTTCCATTATCTGGGCCATCCTCACCAATGCAGCAGATTACCCAAGATGGAACTCAACTGTTACCTCGCTTGAGGGCACTATTGCGTTGAACGAAAAAATCTATCTTAAGTCTGTACTGGATGAAAAAAGAATTTTCAAACTGAAAGTAAAAGAGTTTGTACCAGCGCAAAGCATGGTTTGGGGTGACAGCAAAGGAAGCAGAACTTATACCCTCACTAAAAGTGCTAATGGAACAACAACATTCGCCATGTCAGAAAAAATTGGCGGGCTCATGTTCCCGATGTATGCAAAATACATCCCTCCTTTTGATGCAACATTTGAACAGTTTGCTGCAGACCTGAAAAAAGAAGCTGAAGCAATTATGAACTCAAAAAACTAACAAAATGAAAGTTATAAAAGTTATATATACAACCAAGGATGACTATGCAGTACAAAATCAGGTTAACATAAAACTAGTAATGGCTGATCTGCAAAGAATGAATTTAAAAGGGTTACAATATAATGCATGTTTATCGGCTGATAACAAAACGTTTATACATACTGCATTTTTCAAATCTGATGAGGATCAGAAGATTCTAAATGAGTTGCCCTCCTTTAAACATTTTCAGGAACAACTTAAAGCTAGCGGTCCTGAGGTTACGCCGAAACAGGAACTTCTAAGTTTTGTTGGTGCATCAAATACTATTTTTGACAATTAAAAACGTTTTATGAAACATAAGATTGGAACAAAAGAAAAACCCATGTTACTCAAAACTCCTCCTCTCACTTCAGAATTCACAATGCACACCGATGAGAAAGACGGCAAAGAGATTTTAGTGTGTACAGTTGGAAAAACTATTCTGCATTATGAGTTGCGCATTCTTGACGATCTGCATGCCATGCTGAAAAAACATGGCGACTGGATGGAGCTTGGCAGCGCCGATGAACAAAAACCCGCAAAGGATGGAACTGTGGAAGCCTGGGGGCGATCTTCAAAAAACCCTGTAGGTGGTTGGTACGGGTTAAAGAAGGGTTATCGGGGAAGAGTGGGGATGTACATTCCGCCACTGATGGAAAAGTTAGGACTTGCTGAGGTTACACATGATGCAAAGGGCAATAAGATGAAGGCAAAATAAATTACAAAAAACAAAAAGGCGACGATTGCTCGTCGCCTTTTTGTTTCAACAATTTCTGCAACTTACTCCATTTTCAAATCCCTGAAATATATCTTCAGTTCCGAATGGCCAAAAGTGAAATCTTTTCCTGTTGGGACATGATAAAGCTTAACTGGAAATGCTTTAACCCCTGAAGAAAACCCCCAAAGATTATGTACCTCACGGTTAGTATTAAAGATCTGTTTTTGTTTGTTGTTCATCCAGTTAAATACATCATGAAAAACTACAACCTGTCCGGTTACTGGGTTTTTCAGATTCAGGTTTACGCCACAAAGGTTCGCATTTGGGTCGTTAAGCGAAGGAATAAAAACGTTTAGCATTTTGCGGGTAGCAATGTGATCAAAAATCACAACATGATACACACTGTCAAAACGTTCTTCATGCAAATAATCATCGTTCTGTTGTGCCGGATACATCCTTGGCCGAGCATCCTCACAAGACGGAATGCCTTCCGGAAGGGGGAAAGCAGAATATACGAAAACGGTGTCGTATCCTTCCAACGCCTTGCGGGCACTATCTGTTGTGGGAGTACCATAAATGGTTATATTTTTAGAGGCTTGCTGTGCAAATGCGGTTTGAACACAAAACAAGAGAGCTGTTACAATATATTTCATATTCACTAGTGTTTAATAGACAGTGGGATTACAAATATCGTTCTAAACTATTTCTCCCTGCTTACCTGGACTAAAACAGGGTTTTTTTTCTCATCCAGCCAATAGATTATTGAGGTCATGTTTTCCCGGCTCATTGCGGTACATCCACTTGTAGGCGAAGACTCATTTTGCCAGACATGCAGGAAGATACAACTGCCGTTTCCGGCTTTCGCAGGGTTTGAATTGTAGTTCACCCAAACCCCAAATTCATACAGCTGGTCTTTTCTTTTCATAAATTCAAAACTTGAGAAATCTTTTTTCAGGAGAGTATCAGCATCAACAAGTTGGTTGTAATAAATACTATGTCTATCATCAACGCACAGGTCATTTGAATCAACCTGTTCAAAAGGCATATTTATGTTTTCCATTGTGTGATAACTGAAAACGGGGCCTAAAGAAAAAATTCCTGCCGGAGAATTTCCATCTCCTTCATGTTTTATTTTTGGGGTAAAATATTTCGGGAGTTTTGTCTCATTGTCCCATGCCAGCCCGTTTCTGCCAACAGTTACAGCGAATGATGCAACACATTTCCATTTTCTTGTAGTGCTCTTTCTTTCATAAAGTGAAGCTGTTCCTGCTGTGCTTGCCCAGGAGGGTGTTGTTATAAAAATTACCTGGTTGCTGGCTTCAAGATACATGGAAAATGAATCAATATTTTGCGCAACGGTTTTCAGCACAAAAGAAAACATGAAAAACAACAGCAACCTTGAAACTCTCATCTTATGTACAGCTTAAAGTTAAAACCTTTATCTTCACCTTTAACAAAATAGTTGCAATGAGAAATTTATTTATTACTTCAAGTCTGTGTTTTCTCCCTTCATTCCTTTTTTCACAGATCAGCATAGATGTTAGCGACATTGCTGACGGTGGGCAAAGTTTTATCGTGAGTACTGCAAATCCGCTGGGAGAGTTTGATCTGGAAACCACGGGCGAAGATGTTGATTGGGATTTTTCTGACCTTGAAGCGTTGAGCCAGGATACCATTGACTGGGTAGATGCAACTGATACTGACCCTGCTTATTTTTTACTTTGGTTTTCGGCAGATGTTGCTGAAAACTTTACGAACGGAATTTCTACTGACAGCTTTACGCTGGAAGATATTTATAATTTTTACGACAGGGGCTCGGATAAGCTGGAACAAACCGGCATAGCTGGTACTATTTCGGGCATCCCAATACCCGCTTCATTCGGTGAACCTGACGTAGTGTATGATTTTCCTATGGAGTATGGGGATGAATTTGCTTCAGTTTCTGATTTTAGTCTTGAATTGATAATTGCTTCTTTCTCTGAAACCCGTGACCGCTCAACAGTGGTTGATGGGTGGGGAACTATAACTACTCCGCTTACATCATATGAAGTTTTAAGAATCAAATCAACTATTGTGATTGAAGATATCATTGAGTTTGATGGAACGGAAATACCTCTGAGTTATACAAATTATGAATATAAATGGATGGCAAAGGAAATGGGTATTCCTGTTTTACAGATTAATACGTCTGACATCGGCGGGTTTGAAGCAGTAACAGCTGTTACCTACCAGGACACTGCTTTAATTTTTGATGGGATTTATGAAAATTATTATAATGAAAAAAGCTTATCAATTTTCCCTAACCCTGTAGGGGACATATTAAATATTTCAGTTTCAACTGCGGCTAATGCCCTTTACCGTTTTGAGATTTTTGACCATGCAGGTAACCACCTGTTTTCTTCTTCAAATATAGTTGTAGATAGTGGCAGCTTTACCATTCATCAGGATGCAGATGCCGCCAAGCTTTCAGCGGGTATTTACATTTTAAAAATGTATGCCGACGAGGAGTTGGTGGGGGTGAAAAAATTTATACGCCTTCCATAAAAAGGAACCGGGTGTGAAAGAGATTTCAACACCCGGAACTATGAAAACAACCACTACTCTGTACTTTAATTGGCAGCTAGGTTTATGCCAAACCAAATTTCGTCTCTTATCAGATCGTCTGGCATACCTGGATAATTCAATCCCCATAACTTCCTGTCCACCATAAACTTCGCTATCGCTGTAACTCCTGCATCATTCATTGTTACTTTCGCAGGAAACTCTATGTTTTTTGTTACATCTTTTATTGTTAGGTTTCCGTTTATGGTCATATTCGGATCTGATACTTTATAAATATCTAATTCATCACTGCTATTATCTGAAACAACGGAACCCGAAAAAGGTTTCACTCCGGTAATCTCGAATTTTGCTTCGGGGTATTTTGCTACGTCAAAAAAGTCAGGGCTTTTCAAGTGACCGGTGAGTTTTCCGTCAGGCTCAGGCGCTCCGTTATTCACTGTAACTGTTTGCATATCAATCACAAAATTTCCACCAGTTAGTTCAGTGCCTTTTGCCATTAATTTTCCACTTTTTATGTTCACAATGCCGGCATGATGGGCAGTAACTTTTGTTCCAATAAAAGCTAATATGCTTTTTGATACATCAACATTCATAGCTTTATCAGCCTCGGCAGTTGTAACTTCTTGAGCTTCAGTTGTTTTTGCTTTATCGCCTCCGGGTGACTGTTTGCAGGCAAGCATTGTAAACGAGGTAATAGTTGTTAGAATAAGAATTTTAAGTTTTTGCATGATTTTTAGTTTTTCAATTTATGTGTGTATGAACATACTTTATCTTGTTTGGTTCACCATATTTAGCAACCTCTTTCTTTATCTTTGGTTTTTAACAAACTTTAAAACATGGTTGTTATCCTGCTAACCTCGGCAATTTTGATAGTTATAACCATGACTTTGGTTTGGTTTCTCTCCCTGCTCACAAAAAAAATGAGCATTGTTGATGGCTTCTGGGGGTTAGGTTTCATTGGCGTTACCCTCTATTTTTTCTTTAACGGTATAGACATGGAGCCAAGGCGTTTTCTGGTGAGCTACTTAGTAACTCTTTGGGGGTTAAGGCTTGCCGGGCATATCTTTTACAGAAACCACGGACATGCTGAAGATCCCAGGTATGCGGCTTGGCGAAAAGACTGGGGTAAGAATACCTGGTGGATCAGTTTTTTTAAAGTTTTCATGCTCCAGGGTGTTTTAATGTTCATCATTTCCTTACCCATTCAAATGATCATGTATTCCTCTGGTCCTTTTTTAACCAAACTCGATTGGCTAGGGGTTTTCATTTGGTTTACAGGCTGGATTTTTGAAACTGTGGCTGATTACCAACTCTTAAAATTCAAAAGACGGCCGGAGAATAAGGGTGTTGTTATGAATAAAGGGCTCTGGCGATATAGCCGTCACCCGAATTATTTTGGTGAAACGCTAGTATGGTGGGGTATTTTTATTATCTCCCTCAGCTCAGGCAATTGGTTTGTTTCTATTCTTTCTCCATTACTCATTACATTTTTATTGCTAAAGGTTTCTGGAGTCACCATGCTTGAAAAGAGATATGAGGGCAATGACAAGTACGCAGAATATAAAAGGAAAACTTCTCCTTTCTTTCCACTTCCCCCAAAAAAATGATTCATTGAAATGAAGGTGGGTTTATTTTTCGGCAGTTTTAATCCCATTCATGTAGGGCATATGATCATTGCCAATTTCTTTGTGGAGAATACAGATGTGAACCAAATCTGGTTTATCATCTCCCCACAAAATCCATTTAAGGATAAAGAAAGCTTGCTGGATGAAAAACACAGGTTTTACATGGTGAACCTGGCAGTTGAGGATAATCCGAAACTAAAAGCAAGTAATGTTGAGTTTCATCTACCAAAACCTAGCTATACAATTGACACACTTACCTATTTGAAGGAAAAATATCCTGAACATGAGTTTATCTTGTTAATGGGTTCAGATAATCTTACGGGTTTTAAAAAATGGAAAAATTATGAGCAGATATTGAGAGATCATAAGATATATGTTTATAAAAGAAAAGGAGTTGAACAAGCGCCGAAAGATTTAAGGGGGGATATCAGGATATTTGATGTGCCTATGCTTGATATATCATCAACCCATATCAGGGAAACTATTAAACAAAAAAAGTCTGTTCGATACCTGTTTCCTGAAGTTGTTTGGAAATATCTTTCTGAAATGCATTTCTATCAATAATTAAGTGCAATCCTTTTTTAAAAAGTTGTTCATTACTGTTGGTAGGATGTCAATAACCAGGGGTTTATTAATGAAAGTGTTATACATCTAAGAAATTTTGTTGGTAGGTAGGCTTATATACACATCTTTTAAACGTTGAAGAGTTGTTAGTAAAGAAAATATTATCCTGTTAGTTTTGTGAGATCAAACTGTTGATTAACTTAAAAACATGAGTAATTCCTGCATTTATGATGTGAATGATTTGTTGAAACAGGTGTTATGAATATTGATAACTTATAAAACAAGAATGTGTATTAAATATTTTCCACCAACTCACAGTCTTGATGATGACCTTTTAAATATATATTAAAATTATAATCATGATAATAGAGAAGCGAAATGTTGATTACTCAGAATTGGAGAGAAAAGGATTTGTAGACACGGAGCCTGATGCTACCCTTGACTTGTTTGCAGAAATAGAGAAAATGAAGAAAGAGAAGAATGCTGTTATTCTTGCGCATTATTATCAGGAGCCGGATATTCAGGACGTTGCAGATTACATAGGCGATAGTTTGGGGCTTGCTCAAAAAGCTGAGAAAACAACAGCGGATATGATAGTTTTTGCCGGAGTGCATTTTATGGCAGAGACAGCGAAAATTCTAAACCCGCAAAAGAAAGTTATCATGCCAGATGCAAATGCGGGGTGTTCATTGGCAGATTCTTGCCCACCCGCATTATTTAGAAAGTTTAAGGAGGAACATCCCGGGTATGTAGTTATATCTTATATTAACTGTACAGCAGAAATTAAAGCACTCAGTGACATTATCTGCACAAGCAGTAATGCTGTGAAAGTGGTGGAAAGTGTGCCTGCAGATAAGCCTATTATATTTGCGCCAGATAAAAACCTGGGGAGGTATATAGAAAAGAAAACCGGGAGAAAGATGGTTCTCTGGAATGGGAGTTGTATGGTGCATGAGATTTTCTCACTTGAAAAGATCACAAAATTGAAACATCGCCACCCGGCAGCAAAAATTATAGCACACCCTGAATGTGAAGAACCCTTGCTTGCGATAGCAGATTTTATTGGCAGCACAACAGGTCTTTTGAAATTTACTCAAACAGATTCAGCAGAGGAATTTATAGTGGTAACAGAGACCGGGATTATTCATGAGATGCAAAAAAGATCCCCGCAAAAAACATTTATACCTGCGCCACCTGATAATTTATGTGCATGCAATGACTGCCCGCATATGAAAAGAAATACCTTGGAGAAACTCTATATAAGTATGCTTTACGAATTGCCGGAAATAACAATGCAAAAAGAATTACTTGAAAAAGCAAAAATCCCGATCCTGCGTATGTTGGATATTTCTTCAAAGGCCGGTTTGTAGTTACCGGATCTTGTAGGTTTCAATAAGAGAGAGAATTTTTTTTATCAACTCATAATTTACGCCGTAATAGATAAATTTCCCCTTTCTTCTGGTAATAACACATCCTGCCTGGCGAAGAATTTTCAGATGCTGCGATGTAAGAGATTGTTCAAGATTTAATGCACTGTAAATTTTATTTACATTCACTTCTTTATTCTTATCGATATACCCTATTAGCTTTAAACGCAATGGGTGTGTGATTGCACGGAGCATGGTAACAGTTTTTGTTAACTGTAAGTTTGTTACCTTATCAAATGCTATGGTTTCTGCAGGTTTTGCCATAATAATTAACCAGCCATTTCATTAATCATATTGCCAATTCCCTGTAATCGTTCTTTGTTGAGATGATAAAAAACATTTTTTCCGGCTCTTGAAGTATTAAGAACTCCCGCCCTGCGCAATATTGCAAGATGTTGCGATGCCACAGATTGTTCAAGACGCATCTTAATATAAACATCTGTAACAGTGAGCCTTTTATTCTCCTGGAGCAGTTGAATGATCTGTTGCCGAAGTTTATGATTTACTGAACGAAGAATAAGTACAGATTTGCGAAGTACCGAATATTCTAATTTGATTTCAGGGGAAAACCCTGCATTTGCCAACCTTATGGTGGTTTGTGCCGGCATTAGTTTTTAGGTTCGAAGAGCTACCAAAACTATAGCATATATTAGAAAAAAACAAATTTATTTTTTTTCTATTTAAACTCTTTTAAGGCTTCGTATAAAAGGGCTTAATGTAATTGGGTTCAAAATAATCAAGGTTAGCAAATGTACCGGTACTAAATTTATGAAATGCAAGAGGAATAAGAGACTTTGCTGATTGAAAAGAGCCATTTAAAAACACAGCGTTTTCATGAATGAGAAAATTTTTTGCTTTCTCTGCACCACTTCCAAAGAACGCAATTTTTTTTATCTGAAGAATCGTTTGAAAAAAAGTTTCATCAATAATTCTTGCATCTTCTTTTTCAATTTCA
>JBJXHH010000073.1:0-9543 GCA_046160675.1 Chitinophagales bacterium | reverse complement strand
TTTTATTTCTCGCCGGTTTTATATGAACAAGGTTTTGATATTCATTTTGAAATAGGCAAGATCACTAATCTTTTCAGCATTAACCCCAACTCAGGTGTTGCAGTGCTTGCTGGTGGTGGTTACCTTCAGCATAACATATTGATATTTGTAGATGAATTATATGTACCACAACTTAACAATGAATATAAGAAAGGTTACGACAGATTTAGTAACGGATTTTCTTTAAGCCAATATCTTGGTTATTATTTTTTCAGCAATAAACATTTTGTGAATTTCAGGGCCGGGTTTGAGGTTACAGAAGCTTTCACAAAAAACAGAAGATATAATTTTGATACGCAAAGTATAGATGATGAAAATTATTTTGATATGTTCATCACATTTAAAGCCACCTGGAACCTACCGATCTTCCGGGAGAAACCAAGAAATTTTTATTATTGAGAAACTATGAAAATCGTCGCATTAGGAATTTTGGGGGTTATAGCAATTGTTATTTTTTTTCTGTTCAACCCCAGGATCATTTATAATCTTGTTATCGCATTCTATCATACAGGGATCAAAATTTCTTCTTTATGGAATAATAAAGCAAGCCTCTGGCTTAAGGGCAGAAGAAATATTTTTTTGGAACTCAATAACAATTTTCATTTCCCGAATCATAAGAAAATATGGATACACTGCGCTTCCTTGGGTGAATTTGAGCAAGGAAGGCCAATAATTGAAAGCCTGAGAGCACAATATCCAAAGCATAAAATACTGCTTACATTTTTTTCTCCTTCAGGCTACGAAGTGAGAAAGAATTATGATAAAGTTGACTATGTAAGCTACCTGCCAATAGATACAAAGCAGAATGCGAGAAAATTCTTTGATATTGTACAGCCTACATTTGTAATATTTGTAAAGTATGAGTTTTGGCTACATTTTGTTGAGGTGTTACACAAAAACAAGAAACCCTTGTATCTCATTTCCGCCATTTTTAAAAAGAACATGATTTTCTTTAAATGGTACGGAAAACTGTTCAGGAACATGCTGAAAAAGTTTACCGAGATTTTTGTTCAGGAAGAAAGATCTCTAAAACTCCTGCAGGAAATAAAATTAACCAATGCAACTATTACTTACGATACCCGGTTCGACAGGGTGTTAGAAGTTGCTTCAAATCATACCGAAAATGAAATTGCAAAAAAGTTTACCGAGGGTTTCAATGTGCTTGTAGCAGGCAGTACCTGGCCTACGGATGAGCGCAAGGTGGCAACGGCTTTTTATAAAAACCTAGTGCATAGTAATTTTAAGTTGATAATAGCTCCACATAATATTGATAAGAACCATTTAGAAAAAACAAAAAAACGTTTCGAAAAATTTTCATTTCTTTATTCATCCGTTTCATCTCTGGAAGATTTGAATCTATTAAATAAACGAGTAATGATAATTGATAATATAGGTATGCTTTCTTCCCTTTATAAATATGCAGACGTTTGTTATGTAGGAGGTGGATTTGATAAAGGGATTCATAATGTTCTTGAAGCTGCGGTGTACAGAAAGCCTGTTTTCTTCGGTCCAAAGCATAAACACTCAACTGAGGCTATAGAATTAGTAAAACTGGGGTCTGGATTTGTTGTACAAACTTCTGATGATTTGCTGAAACAACTAAAGTTTATGGGAAACTTTGAAGTATTATACAAAGGGATTTGTGCAAATGCCGGCAAATATGTAAGTGACAGATGTGGAGGAACAAAAAAGATCATTGAGAAAATAAAAGCAAATCTTTAAATATTAACTTCCAAACTTTTCTTCTAATACTTCATAAAATCGTTGAACGCCTTCAGGGTTATTATTCCAATTATATTTTGGGCTCAACTCCCGTTCAACAAAAGCTTTCACATCTTCTATGCCCGTCATGCCGTTCATGAATTTAATAGTAGTGTCAAAAGCATTGTGATCGCCTTGAAATAACTCCCGGATAAAAAAGAATTTATCATTCAAGTCAATAGCCCTGCGCAGGTCAAGTGTTCCGTTTGCGTTCAGTTTGTCAGCTAAGGTTTTTTTTCCTTTTGAAAGTTTATCCCCAAGTGCAGTTTTTTCTTCATTGTCATCACCATCATCATCTTCCTGTTTTGTGAGGGGTTTCTTGTTTTTCACTTCCTCTTGTTTTTCAGGTTGAATTGTTTTCTCTGTTTTTGGTATCACCACTTTCTCTTCCTCCTCCCCGCCTTTTACATATTTCAATTCTTGTACTTTTTCCTCTTGTAGTTTTATCAAAACCGGCTTTTCTTCTCTTGGTAGTTCTTGCTCCTTCTTCAACTCTACTATTTTAACCTCTACCGCTTTTATTTCGGGTTCAGTTTTTTTCTCTTCAATTATTATAGAAATATCTTTCCCTGATTCGTACTCCAATAACAATTCATAATATTCTTTTGTATAATCTTTCATCAGGTCTAGATCTATCTTGTTGATTCGCCCGGGTTTCAGAGTGTGAAACAGGCGGTTTATTTTCATAAGCAGGATCTCCATTTCTAGTATTTTCTTTTCCATCATCTCAGGTTTTTATCGCAGGAATATTTTATTAACGTATTTTAGCCCAACTATTGTATATAAGTTTTCAGCAGACAGTCTACAAAATTATGCCATTCTGATATGTTTATTGAACCGCATATAAAAGGAGAACGCAGAGGTTGGATTGAAGTGATCTGCGGAAGTATGTTTTCAGGTAAAACAGAAGAACTGATCCGCCGCCTGAAGAGGGCTAAGATTGCAAACCTGAAGGTAGAAATTTTTAAGCCGGGGATCGATGTGAGATACGATGCTACAAATATTGTTTCTCATGATGAAAATCAAATTTTATCAACTCCCGTAAATCACTCCGCAAACATCCTCTTATTGAGTGAAAATGTAGATGTTGTTGGAATTGACGAGGCCCAGTTTTTTGACGAAGGACTAACTGATGTTTGTACAACACTCGCCATGCGGGGCACACGGGTAATTGTTGCCGGCTTAGATATGGATTACAAGGGTATTCCCTTTGGCCCCATGCCCAATATGTTAGCCATAGCAGACTATATAACAAAAGTGCATGCCATCTGTGTGCAATGCGGGAACATTGCAACTTATTCTTATCGCAAAGCAGATAATGAAGTTCAGGTAATGCTTGGCGAAAAGAATGAATATGAGCCTCGCTGTCGTGCTTGCTTCGTTAAAGACAGTTAAGTGACACCACCGTTACACTCCCTCCATTAGATTTATATATATTTGTACATCATTTAAAAAAAACCGAATATGAAAAAATTGTACTTACTCCTTAGTTTTTGCTTTGTTGGGTTTCTAGCCTTTGCACAGGACGCACAGCATGCTTCGGGGCTATTAAGCAAACCTATGCCAGATCGTTTCCCGGGCGGAACACAACCAGTAACAGCTAATGATCTACAGGAAATGCGTTCAGAGGGTGGAGACTCCCGGGCATTGAGCTATTATTGGCTGAACTTTTCTGATGCAGTAGATTATGTGTTCAATGGCGGGCTTGGCGAAAACATCGATTTCATGGTTATGTGGCCAGACTCTACTGCAGTAGTAACTGATGGTGCTGGTGGAATATTTCATTGGTATATACACGGATACACTCATCTTTTCGACCCACTTTCAGAATACCATGCTGAATTTGTGAATGCAAACTATACACTTATTGGGGATGCAGCTGATTGGTTTACGGAAGATCATGCCTTTCATGTTGATTCCATGGCTTTTTATTATGCATATATCCGACCCAACACAGGGTATGTTGATACATTAAAAGTATATCTCATAGGCCCTGCCTCAGGGGCTATTGATCTGGATGCTTATACATATGATTCTGATGGAGACGGTACCTTCTTTGAAGAAGGAGAAGATGCAATTATTGATGCAACAAGATATGATGACGGAACTAATGGGACTTATGGAACCGGGGTTACTGAATACACTTTCCTTCTGGATAATGATGACTCTACATCTTTTGCAACACAGATGATAATACCGGTTGATTATACAATCCCTGATAATGACCCGGAACACTTTATTGGCGCTGCTTTCCAGTTTATACCAGGAGGTCCTTATTCTTTTGGTGATACTCTGCTTGAACAAAGTGATCCACCTCTGCCAGTAACAAACCCATTAAATAATTTTTATCTTGTTGTATATGAGGAAATTGCTGACAGTGATCCTGCTTCATTTACTGAAAACACTAGCAACCAGGACGGTATTGTTCTTCCTGAAACCAGGTATCAGTTGTTCTCAGGTGGAAGTTCATTCCTAAACAATTATTATTACAGCACCTTCGGTTTTGTTCCTGAATTTAGGTATGAACATGCATATGTTGACTGGCATGTAGCACCCAAAGGGGCTTACTGGCTGTCCGCTAAACCTTCTCCTTGTATAGATCTTACACTCAATTTTACTGATCTTACCAACTTTGTGTCAGACCCTGATGACGCTGTTTATTTCTGGGATTTTGGTGATGGTTCAGGTGTAAGTTTTGATCAGGATCCTACTTACACTTTTACGACTCCTGGCACATACACTGTTACGCTTATCGTTACAGAAGGCAGTGAATCTTTTAAGTTTGAGAAAACTGTACTTGTTGATTTCTGTAGTGACATCAATGATATTGAAAGCCTCACTAACTTTCAGGTTTATCCTGTGCCGACGAATGATGTAGTGAATATGAATCTCAATTTCACAACACCAGAAAATGTTGAAATATCCATTGCTAACCTGCAAGGACAAATAGTGTATACCACAACTGAGAAGAATGTTTCTTTACTTAGTAAAAGCATCGATGTTTCGAACCTGTCTGCAGGAAGTTATGTGATAAAAATTGCAAACAGTACTAATATTGCTACCAAAACATTTATGATTACAAGGTAAGAAATTCAAATTTCTGCGTTGCAGATAATCCGGTTTGTCTAAGCAAACCGGATTATTTTTTTTAACCCTTTAAATAACCCGGAGTAGGTACCTTTAAGTAAATACTTCAATTGGCTTAAAAAAGAAAACCGCCTCAACAGCGGTTTTCTTTTTCATTATTAAGTGCGTTTATTATTTCTGAGCAGTAGCAGATGGATACACAGTAACGGAATTGCCTTTATAATCGGTAACACTAATATTTGTTATGTTAGGCGTAATGCGTATGTATTTACTGTTTTGGCTAATGTAGCCGGAGCCGTTGTATAACTCAAGCCTGGAAGTTTTACCGTCTTTCATTGTTATGGTCGCAACACATGCATTTTGATCCAGTTTAATAGTTTTCACTGATTTGTCTGTGAGCCCAAAAGCTTTCATAGCTCCAGCACTGTTACCGCATAAAACAAGCGGCTGCCCGGTTTTGCCATTTAAGATCACTGATAACCCTTTTGCATCTCCGTCGCTCCAGAAACCACTATTCATGCTTCGTACAGGTGTGAATGTACAATCTCCTTTGCCTAACAATAAAACACCTGTTCCCGCATCATGCCGGGTAATCTCAATTTCCGTGTTATAAAAATTACCGTGCTGCAGAATATCCATGAAACCATCATTGTTAAAATCGTCAATAGTAACACCAAAGGTAGAGGATATCTGAACTTCATTGGGTAGGTATTTCATGCTGAATTTTCCGTTGCCTTCATTTACAAGAATTGTTGAATGGAAAACATACGCTGTGCGATGTAGGGCATTTTTTACTTTACTGTCACCAAGGACCTCATAAACAGATGCCTTTCCGTAAGAGTCCCATGTTTTGAAATCATCTGCAATAGATGGTAACTGCTCAAGAATCCTTTCCCTTGTTTTCACCGGGAAAAGTTTATCAGTACCGTCTGCCATATCATACTGGTAATAACACATTACAAAATCTTTTTTACCGTTTCCATCAAAATCATCAAGAAAAGCTTCTAGTGGCAAAGGGGTTTTGTCTTTTGTAGCGACAGTGTTTTTATACCGCCTGTTCGTACCGAAATTACCAACCATGTAATCTATATCGCCATCATTGTCAAAGTCGGCACCGGTAATACTTTGCCACCAACCTGTAGCGTTCTTTATTCCGGCTTCTTCTGTTTGATCAACAAATTTTCCACCTTGGTTTTTTAAAATTGTAATAGGCATCCAATCTCCTGTTAAAATCAAATCTATATTATTATCGTTATTATAATCAGTCCAAATTGCTGATGTGATCATCCCTATATCCTTTAGAGTAGGAGCTACTTCAGCTGATGCATCAGTAAATTTTCCACCCTCGTTTTTCAGGATATAGCTGCTTGACGGGGCAAGATATTCTCCAGGCACTTGCCTTCCGCCCACAAACAAATCTATATCTCCGTCTTTATCATAATCAGCGCCTGTAACACATGAACTGCTAGAATAAATTGTCGGGAGAGCATCGGATTTTCTTGAAAGATTTCCTTTCCCGTCATTCAAATAAAGTCTGTCTGCATATTTTACATCGCCAACCGGGTGCTCATTACCACCAGTAGCTACATATAAGTCATTATCACCATCTCCATCTGCATCAAATATTAATGCACCTGCATCTTCGAATTGCAGATCATCAGGGTTATTTTTCTGGAAATCACTCATCATGAATTTTCCATCAGCTGTTTGAAAATAAAGCGCCCCTGATGAATTAATAGCTCCCCCTACATAAAAGTCATCCAAACCGTCGCCATTCAAGTCTCCACTTGCAATACCCGGAGCAAGTGAACTCATTTTATGCGGCAATAAATATTCTCTCAGATAGTCATCATAATTATTTTCTTTATGTATATAATTGATACCAAGTTCTGTTGTTGCATCTGCAAAATATTTTGGTTGTGTGTTTCTCTGAGGAAAGGTTACAGATTTAGATGCATCGGCATGCTTAATAGTGAGTATCTGGTTGGCCGGAACATTTTGCAAGATTTGTTTTGCCCCATCAAGCCATTCAACTTCTATCCGGTCAATTTGAGTATCTGAGCCCAATCCGAAATGCACATCATGCTGCATAGTACTTATATAACCCCGTACATTTGTACTTTGTATGTATTGCATTTTATCTCCGCAGAAAATGCGCACTTTTGTTCCTAATCCGTCTGAGTTTTTTGCATAACCTTCCAGATGAATGCTGATGTAGTTATTTTTTGTATTGAGTTTTTCAGAATTATTCCTGTATATCCAAGGTGTTTGATTTACATTACTTGAAACAATGTCAATGTCACCATCATTGTCAAGATCAGCATACCCTGAACCATAAGTGATAGAAGGATAATATACTCCCCATTCATCTCTTGTATCAGTAAACGTAAGGTCTCCGTTATTTTTAAATATATAGTTCGGATGATCAAGGATAAAATCGGGAAGGTCTTTCCTTACCTCCTTATAAACTGTACTATCGTTAATACGCACGGCTCTGCGTAATTTATGATAGGTTTCACTTTCGTCAACATGAAAATCCCTTAAGAATCCGTTGGAAATGAAAAGATCTTTATTTCCATCATTATCAAAATCTGCAAAAATTGTACTCCAACTCCAGTCAGTGGTGGATACACCTGCTGTTCTTGAAATTTCGCCGAAGGTGCCGTTACCGTTGTTAAGTTGCAGGGAGTTACTTCGGTTCTGATAGCCATATCCTGAATTAAACAGAATGCGCATTACTTCTACCTGGCTGGAAAGCATGAAAGTTTTGTAAGTATAGTTTTCTTCCATATCCATGTCAGCTACTATGATGTCAAGATGTCCGTCATTATTAAAGTCATTTATATCAACCCCCATTGCATTGATGCTTCCTTTTTTTATTGCTGATAGAGAAGCATCCATGAATTTTCCTTTACCATCATTCATATAAATGAAGTCGTACATGGCATAGTCATTTGCAACATATACGTCAAGGAAGCCATCATCGTTTAAATCTCCTACTGTGCCGCTCAGCCCGTATCCATGGTTGTTTATCCCTATCTCTTTATGTATTTCTGAGTAAGTACCATCCCCATTATTCCTGTAAAACCTATTACTTACATTTCTGCCACCTTCAATTTTTATTTTGGCGTTAGTTTTGTTTTTGTCAATGAAATCCACCGGGTGTGTTACCTGATACATATCAAGGTCACCGTCATTGTCATAATCAAAAAAGTTTGCTATAGTTGAATAGCTGTCATCTGCTAATCCCATTTTTTCAGATGCCTCTGTAAAGGTCATGTCTCCATTGTTCATCCAAAGGCGGTTCTTCCGTTTCTCTGGGGTATCCCATCTTGAATTACATATATATATATCCAGATCATCATCACCATCCACATCCACCATGTTCGCACCATAATTCCATTCCCAGGAATCTTTTTTGAGACCCGCTTTTTCAGTTACATCTTCAAATTGCAGGTTGCCTTTATTCAGGTACAGTTTATTAGGTACCAGGTTTCCTGTAAAGAACAAATCGGGAAGTCCATCCTTGTTTACATCGCCAATACATACTGCGCCACCGTTGTAAATGTATGAGTAACGCCACCAATTTACGGTGTAGCTATCGGTAAGATCGTTTACAAAATTGAGTCCGGTCTTTTCGCCTGTGAGGATATCAAATAATTTTCCATTATTGCCATTTAAAGGAACTTCCCGGGTTTTATCTGTAACTACTGATTCTCTTATTGAACTTTCTTTTCCCCCACCCAGCATTTTACAAGAGGTTACCACAGAAGTGAACACTGTTATAAATGCAATAGTATATATGCCGTTTTTCATTTTCATTTATTTGAAATCTTATTAAGTTGAAAGATGTAACTCATTTTGTTGCGAGGCCTGCACCAAGGATATTTCTTCCACTACCTGAATCATCATAAACAGTTATGCTTGTCATATCTGAAGTTACCACCATCATTTTGCTTGACTGTGATAAGTATCCGGAACCCAAATAAAATTCCTGACGGCGTTTTTTACCGTTTGACATTGTTATTTCTGCATACAAGTCATTATTATTCATACGTATTCCTCTCGCACCTTCTGAAATAAATTTGAAAGCTTCTGTTTTGTCATTTGTATTTGTTGTGAGGAGAACAGGAGTACTCTCTTTTCCTATGCTAATGAGGGCTAAACCTTTGGCATTCATGGGTGAATAAAAACCGGAATATCTTGGGTGCACTGATTGGAATGTTCCATCACCATTTCCAATCATGATACAACCAATAGCAGCATCTTGGATATTAGTTTCAATTTCCATCTCATACCAGTTTCCATGTACAGCAAAATCGAGGTTGCCGTCATTGTTTATATCCATTGGAACAATACCAAACACACTTGAAAGCTGAAGTTCTGTATTCAGTTTACGAATTTCAAACTGGTTGTTCCCTTTATTTTCAATATATGAAGTATGGAAAGTATTTGCTGTAAAATGATACTTGGATTCTTCCATTCGTTTTTTACCAAAGAAATCCCAAACCTCAGCTCTTCCATAGGTGTCCCAGTTAGGGAAGATGGTGGCAATTTCAGGCATTTGTTCTATCATTCTTTCCCTTGTTTTTATTGGGTAGAGATGATCTTTTTGCCAATAGCACATGATGATATCATGAATGCCGTTTTTATCAT
>JBJXHH010000072.1:0-5691 GCA_046160675.1 Chitinophagales bacterium | reverse complement strand
ATGCCTGCCAGTGTATGCCACCAATTATTTTTAAAGTTACAAAGGGAAAGCGAAAAATATACAATAACAAACGCCCATCAGTTAATTGTCTTCGTCTGCCGGTAAGGGTGCTGATAAAGAAACGATTTCCTTGCTTATCGTTCACATTGATCTGGATATTCATTTTTTCATCTGGCACTTTATACCTGAACTCAAACTCCGTATCTAATTCAGTAAATGGGCTCACATAAAAATATTTCACATCATTTTGCTCAAATGTTTCGCCCTTTTTATCCTCAACAAGAAATAATTTCATCTCCCCGTAGGTATTACTTATCTCGGTAACAACATAATTGCAGGCTCCCTGTTCATTAAAACAATAATAAAAACTAACCGGATTGAACACATGGCCAAACATGCGTACATGAGTTATAAGAAAGGCTTTGTGTGGAGGGAGAATATTCTTTTCAGCCAGGTAATTGTTCAGTTTTTCTCTAACCGGAAGTTTATTTCTTGCATCACCTTTTGGGAATTTAAAATGGTCATCATCTCTAAAGTTGAAGATATTGAATTTGTTTCTTGAAAACAGGAATAATTTTTTTGCTGTAGCATCCAACACATCAATATCTAGATAAAACATGAAAATGTTGTAAGCAAACCTATGCTGTTTCGGGGCAAGCCGGTTGTGCATCACAAGGCATTGATATAAATATGAATCATTGTTCATGTTGCCGGTTAAAATACTTTTTTCTGCAATATTTTTTCACAAACATGTACTGCGCTCATAAATGCATCTTCATGGAACCCGAACCTGAAATAACTTCCGCAAAAATAAACCTGGTTTCCTGCATTCAATTCGTATAACATTTTTTGTTTTTTCATTGCTTCTACTGTAAAGATGGGGTGTTCATATTCAAATTGTTTAATGATAGAAGCAGGATCTATGTTTTCAACTCCATTTATAGTTATGAAATAATTTTTCTTTTCAGACACTCCTTGCAGGGAATTCATCCAGTATGTGCAGCAGGGCTGCTGTTTGCCGGTGGGTCCGTCTATTCTGTAATTCCAACTACTCCAGGCAAGTTTTTTTTGAGGCATGAGTGAAGTATCCGTATGTAGGGTGGCCGTGTTTTTTTCATATCGGAAAGTTGATAACAATTCATTTTCCTTTACTGAAGCATCAGCCATTATCTGCAACATCTGATCTGCATGCCCAGCGAAGATCACTTTGTCAAACTGAAACATTTCACCATTTCCCGTTTTCAGTTCAACATTATTTTCATTTCTTCTTACCGAGATAATTTTAGTATTTGTCCTGATCTTATTTTGAAAAGATACTGTCAAACGCTTCTTGTATTCTTCACTTCCACCATCAACTGTGAACCATTGAAATTGAGTGTTCAATCCCAAAAAACCATGATTTTTAAAGAATCGTACTAAACTCAACACTGGAAAATGTACAGTTGTTTCAGGTGGAGTACTCCAGAGGGCTGAACTCATGGGCAACAAATACCAGTTAAGAAGATCTTCATGATATTTTCTTTTTTTACAGTACTCCTCTATTGATAAATTCTGCAGACTATCATCAGACAATACTTCAATACATTGTTTATTGAACTTACTTAAATGCGACAAAAAACGAATGTATCTTGGAGAAACCAGGTTTTTCCTCTGCGTAAACAACTGATTTAAACTGCTTCCGCAATATTCTAACTTCCTGTCAATGACCTGTGCAGAAAAACTCATTTTGGTTTTTTTCAACGGCACTTTTAATTCACCGAAAAGTCGCATCAGCAAGGGATAATTCTCATTGTTGCAAACAATAAAACCTGTGTCAATGGGTATGAGCCTTTGGTCTTCCTGAAAATAATAAGTATTGGAATGTCCCCCTATATATTCATTCTGTTCAAATACAGTGATGTCAAAATGGGGATTGATGAAATATGCGCAACCCATACCCGCTATACCTGTCCCAATTATTGCTATTTTTTCCATTGATCTACTCAGTAATCACTTTGTATTTTTCTCAAACAGGTAATGGCTCACAAACCACTCTTTGCCATTATTATAACCCCACAGTTCGGCACATGCCATGAAAAATATTCGCCAGTAGACCCACCACTTCAGGGTTTGTTTTTCGCCATAGACTCCTGATAATATGGGAAGTATTTCTCTTTTATGTTTGTCCATGTTCTGTAGCCAGGCATTAGCAGTTTTTTCATAATGCGTCCCGTCCCAATTCCAGTGGTTTACAACTTTCATATGTTTATTAAAATAAAACAACAATGCATCAGATGGCATTATGCCTCCTGTGAAAAAATATTTACTCATCCAGTCGTTTGCATCTTTGACATCAAAAAAGTATGTAAACACTTTATGAGTGAAGATATGTACAAATAATTTCCCCTCCGGCTCCAGAAACCCTGCGATCTTTTCCAGGAGTTTCTCATAATTTCTCATGTGTTCAAACATCTCCACAGAAATCACCCTGTCAAATTTTTTATCAATAGTGAACACATTCATATCTGCCGTTATAATCTCTACATTTCGTAAACCCCGCTGCCGGCATTGTTCCTCAATATATTTCTTCTGCCCGGTAGAATTGGATACACCGGTTATTTTCAGAGAAGGAAACTTTTCAGCTAAAAACATAGTGAGGCTGCCCCACCCGCAGCCTAGTTCCAAAACCCGCATACCATCCCGAACGTCCGCTCTGCCGGAAGTTATTTCAAGGGCCAACTTTTCGGCATCACTCAGTGTAATGGTTTTTTCATTCCAGTAACAAGACGAATACTTCATAAATCTACCCATCACATGCTTGAAAAATTCTGCAGGAACCTCATAATGCTGCTCATTTGCAGCCTTTGTTTCTATGGCAATGGGCGAATTCTTGAGATCATGTATCAGTTGGAGCAGGTGCGCTTTCTGTAATTCTTGTGAAGGTTTTGTTTCGTCCTGTAATCTTTGTGAAAGCAATGCCCTGATGCGATTGCGTATGATCCAATCCGGGATTAGGTTTTTTTCTACAAACTTCAGTTGCCAGTTCATTCTTTTTTTTATGCGCCGTGAAAATACTAGCTTTTCCTTTCACTCTTTCCTCAATTGGCTTACTGAAATGCAACGTATTGAACCTCATTTATATCTTCTTTATGTCGTCAACCTACCTAAAACCCACTGGTAAAGTTTTGAATTAATTGATGATTATTTTTTGGTACCGGTGAACATTTGGCTTAATTTTTTCGTATACATACATAAATAAAGTTTATAACCATGGTGAAACAATACGCACTTCCAAACTATTCCATCTGGATTTTTGCCGGAGCAGCGGTACTTATTACAGGTATACTCACATTAATTGAAATCAGATTTGGGCTCACAGCCTTACTGCTCACTGTTGCTGTTGCGTTTGTAGGCTACTGGTTCTTTTTCAGGCCCGCTGTTATAGAAAGCACTATCATGAAAGATGGTGAACCCGCCATGGCCATAATCATGAACGTAACTGACACGGGTATCACCATAAATCATAACCCCCGCCTCAAGCTTAAGCTTGAAATTAGACACCAAAACAAGGTACCTTACGAGGTGGAAGTGAAACATAATGTAGAAAAAGAAACCCTTCATATGTTTCAAAGCGGCAGGACCCTTAATGTAAAAATTGATTCTTCTGACCCAAAGAAAATAGCAATCCTTCCAAGATAGTTTATAAATAAGCAAGTGGCATAGAAAAACCCTCCGAATTACTACGGGGGGTTTTATTTTAAGTCCCAAGTTCGAAAACTATACATCTGCAAACAACCTTCCTCACTGCACCACTAGCTCCTGCCTGCTTATAATCCTCCCATCTTTCGCAAAGGCAGCTATGTATATGCCTTTTGCTAAAGAAGATACATCTAAAGCGTCTCCGTTGCTCATGTTTTTCTCTAAAATCAAAGCGCCTGTTATGTTGTGCAATAGTACAGTTACATTTTCAAGTCCTGTTTCCAGAAGAAATTCCCCATTCCCAAAATTTGAAACAAACTGTGCTGAAAGAGTTTCTTCTGGAATCGTTCCCTTCAAAGGCGCAGTAGTAAAAGTTCCGTTTTTAGTGAACTGGCCTGCTACTCCCGGGCATTTATTTTTTATTCTGAATGTATAGTTTGCTGACGGGGTAAGCCCGGTAAGCGAAACTAAGCTACCGGAAGTACTCACAGTTGTCCATGCGGTGCCGGAAATGCGATACTGTACTTTGTAGGATGCAGAACCTACATCCTGCCAACTGATAGTTGCTGAAGTAGAAGTGACTCCTGTTACTTCTACTCCCCAAACAGCACCACAGTTTTCGTCAATGATGTGATAAATTTCCCCGCTTGAAAGATCGCAGGCGTATATTTCGCCATCTGCGCCTTCGCCAAAAGAAGAAATATCACTTTCTAGCCCGGCTTGTAATGCAGTTGTCCAGCCACCGGCACCATCGGAGATCATCGTCCAGAAATTTCCGCTTACATAATCACAAAAAATATAATACCCATACATACCGGCAAATTCGCTTCCCCTGTATACATACCCTCCTGTAATAGAATAACCACCGATGGCAAAAGAGTGAGTGTAAGCAAAGGCAGGAAATACGAACGGGTCGCCGAGATCGCATAGCGAAGTAATGTATTCCTCGTTTCCCTCATAACATCTCCATCCGTAATTTTCTCCTCCCGCAGAAGAAGCCAGTTGAACATTCATTTCCTCCCATTCGCCTTGCCCTACATCAGCAGTGTACATATCACCCGTAAGCCTGTCGAAACTGAAACGCCAGGGATTGCGCAGGCCGTAAGCCCATATCTCATCATCGCCTGTTACTCCCACAAAGGGGTTGTCTGCAGGAATAGCATAGGGGCTTACCCCATCAACATCTATCCTCAATATTTTTCCAAGTTTTTGTGCAGTAATATCCTGCGCCCTGTTGCCGGGATCATCACCACTACCGCCATCTCCTGTGGGGATATATAAATATCCCTCAGGCCCGAATGCAAGATCTCCGCCATTGTGATTACTGAATGGTTGAGAGATGGTAAGGAGAATAGATTCAGCTGTCGAATTTCCCAGATCAGGATTTCCAGCGTCAACGCTGAACCTCGAAATTCTGGTGTCGCCTGAATTGTTTGTGTAGTTCACATAAAAATACCCGTTTACATCATAATCAGGATGAAATGCCAGTCCGAGTAATCCTTGTTCGCCACCACCGGAGCCCACTCTTGAGTTAATGTCCATGAATGTTGTGACAGTACCGTCAGCATGTAAAATTTTTATGGCACCGTCTTTTTCAACAATAAAAAACCTGTCGTCCCCGGCATTGCGTACGGCAACTGGTTCATTAAATCCTGAAGCGATGGAAACCAGCGCAAGGTCGGGCTGGGCAAAAAGCATGTGTGTAATAATGGCGAAGGCAATTGTACAAATTGTCTTAGTCATACTAATTTTTTAAATGGTTAATAAATAAATCCGGTGTGTGAGAGATAGCAAATTCGGATGGCGGGATGAAGATGAAAAACAAAAACTAAAAATACAAATGTTATAAAGGTTAATTTTCTTGTAAACAAAACTTATCCGGTGACGTAATCACTCAAATACAAAAATGGCTCGTTGAGTTTACCTGATTTAGCAATAGTGGCATTATATATCATTCTTGAATTTTCTTTGAAGAGTTCGTCCCAAACAAAACCTGTCATGAGTTTGCCGAAT
>JBJXHH010000071.1:0-3846 GCA_046160675.1 Chitinophagales bacterium | reverse complement strand
AATTTTTTCCTGTACCTGTGTTTTGCAGGGAATCAGGAAAAAACCTGGAGAAACCACTACCTTCATTGGCCAAAGAAAATGCAGAAGATTGAATTTCAACAGGAATATCGTAGAGGTATTGATAGTAAGTTTCAATTTTCATCCGCAGGTTAGTTGTAAAAGAAAGGTCATAGCCAAGAACACTATGAAAACTTCTTGAAAAACCAACATCTTTATTTATCAATGCATAACTCCCGTCACTTTGCAATTGCTGAAAAGTGTATTGGTAGCTTGGCAGCATCTGACTGTGAAGCCCAACCCCATAACTCAGCGCAGATTTTTCAGTCAGGCTATAACGTAGGCCGGCTCTGGGTTCCATCGATTTTGAATGCTTGTTCATAGTGAAGATTTGACTATGTAAACCTGCATTAAACACGAGCGCATCTGTCGCTTTGTATTTCCATTGAAAGTATATCTGGAAGAAATCTGCATCATCAACATAATCATACCTGTTTTCAAATTCGTAAGTAAAAAGGTTCAAATTTGAGTCTAGGTGATTGTAAAAATATCTTTCCAAACTCAAACCCGTTTTCAAACTATGCTTGTTATTGATCTTATGATTGAGGTGATAGATAACAGAAAATTTTTGATCCTTGTAAAAATATCCTAGGTTGGGAACAATTGAATCGATCATAAAACTTGTATCCCTGTAAACCAATTGATGGTCAGCATGATTTTCCTGCCAACTGTATGCAAGTGTAGCTTTTCCAAAAGTGTTACTATTGAGTTGATGTCCGTAAGAAATTCCACCCACAGCCATGCTTGTCCCAAAAAACTGGTCTCGGTCGCTATCACCGTAGAATTCTATATCATCAGCATTGTACTCTGAAACCAATATGTCAATATTACTTTTTCCTCCGATTGCAAACATCGAAATGCCGCCATTTTTAACAGGAAAATTGACTTTGAAAGCTCCATCCTGGTAATTCGGAACTGCTTCTGTTCCGATAGAAATATTCATAAACTCAAACAATTTTAAAGTTGAGTAACGATAACTCAAAAGAAAAGATGAATGCTTTTCTTTATTAATGGGTCCCTCTGCAAACAACTCAGTTCCTAGAAAACCTAACTGGCCGCTGCATTCATATGCAGCATTATTTCCATTGCGCATGTTCAGATCAAAGACTCCTGATGTGGAATTTCCATACTCTGCCGGAAATGCACTTGTAAAAAAATCTGAATTGGCAAGATACTTATTGTTTATGATGGAAACAGGCCCACCGGTTGTTCCAGCTATTGCAAAATGATTCGGATTTGGAACATCAATCCCTTCAAGCCGCCACAATACTCCAATAGGCGAATTGCCTCTAACAACAATATCATTCCTGCTATCATCTGCTCCCTGTACGCCTGCAAAATTGCTTGCCATTCTTGCAGGATCACCCCGGCTGCCGGCATAACGTTCAGTTTCTTCTACAGAAAAACTTCTCACACTTACTGTTGCCATTTCATTTAACACTTCTCCCTTTTCATAAGCTACTATTTCAACTTCCATCAATTCCTGGGCACTTTCTTCTAATTCAAAATTGAGTATAACTTCTTTACCTGAGGTAACCACAATGTTTGAAAATATACCATCTATATACCCGATAAATGTAAACATAATAGTTACCCTACCCACAGGAACATTTTCAACTATGTAGTTTCCATTTATATCAGTTGTGGTACCGGATATAAATATTGAATCGGAATAAACCGAAATATTAGCACCAGGCAAAGTTGTTTTGCTTTCTTTATCACTAATAGTTCCTCGGATGCTTTGTGTAAACTGCTGTCCGAAACAGTTTATGAAACAGAAAACTCCTATACAAAGTGTACTTATTTTCACTGTTTAGAATTTATAGGCAAAGTACGGCATGAATCCTGAACCTGTAAAATTGTTTTTTGCAGTACAAAAGTATTGTCTTTGCAAAATCTGCAAATAAAAAAAACCTTCACTGCTCTGGTGAAGGTTTTTTAAAAATAGTTTAGATGAATTACTTAGGCATCATTGTAGTCATTGCGTCGCAAGTGCTGGTGCATTTCGTTTTCAGGTCGTTCAGCATGGTTGTCCAGTTACCCAATTCTGTAGTAGCTGCTGTAAGTTTATCCATGTAACCTTGTAAACCTGTAGTAAGTTCAGGGCCTTTTACTTCACCTTTTTCAGCTTTTGCTTTCAGTTCTGCGTAACCTGCCTGATCAGTAGCCCAGTTTGTCATAGCAGTTGCATAAGCGGTTTGCATTTCAGTTATTGAACCTGTAATGCTTGTGCAAACATTTTTAAGTGAGTCAGCTTTTGGCATCATATCAGCGGATAATTTACTCATATCCATTGACATGTTTGTGCTGATCATGGTGGTAAGCTCACCGGCTGTTGTGGTCATAGTTTGGCCAAAAGCAGTCATAGCTTCACCTGCTTTTCCCCAGTCGGCTTCAAAAGCAGACATTTTTGTCTTCATTTCTTCAGGTAATCCACCTTTTTCAGATGAACAACTTGAAATAAAAATTGCTGATGTGATTGTGAGGATAGCAACGATTGTACGTTTCATTGTAGTTTTTTGATTTAGTTTAAAATTTCCGCAAAGGTACAATGTAATACACCAAAGTAGTTAGTGAATCAAATTAGATTTTTTTTACATTTTTCAGGTGCAAAAATTTAAATAAATGCAGAGTTGGAAGTAATTATTGCGGTTTATTCAAATTTAAAAGGCTTTCCTCTAAAAATTTGATTTTTTCTTCTGCATCGGCTTTCTTCTTCATTTCAACATCTATAACACTTTGTGGAGCGCCGTTCGCAAATTTATCATTACTTAGTTTTTTTTCAACACTTGCTAGAAACCCTTTTTGATATTCCAGTTCTTTTTTAAGTTTTGTTTTTTCCTGCTCGGTATCAATCCTTTTGTTGATGACAAGGTAGTATTTTGTATTGTGCGCAATGAAGGTAACTGCGTTTTCAACTTCATGCTTTGTAACTTCAAAACTACTGAGGTTTCCCATCTTGACGATGAGTGGTTCAAAGCCATCATAACTTTCATGTTTTATATGTTCGGCAAATAATTGCAGTGGTTCTTTTGGGCTGATATTGTTTTTTGCCCGGATATTCCTGATATCACTTATCAGTTCTTTTACATGATTGCCGGCGTATAAATGTGTATTTTCAAAATAACCACTAGTGGGAATTTCAGAAACTATAATATCTTCTTCTCTATCATTTAATGCATGATAAACTTCTTCTGTGATGAATGGAAGAAATGGATGCAGGAGTTGTAATGCTTTTTCAAAAAATTCAATTGTTTTTTGGTAAGAATATGTATCAATGGGTTTCCCGAATTCAGGTTTCACAAATTCAAGATACCAGGCGCAGAAATCATCCCACACAAAATTGTACAAACTCATCAGGGCATCACTCATGCGGAAACTATCAAAATGATCGTTTACTTCTTTTATGGTTTCATTCAGCCTTGCTTCAAACCAGTTGATTGCGGGGTAAGTATCTTTGTTATGTTCACCTTTTACTTCCCAGCCCTTGATTAAACGCAACGCATTCCAGATCTTGTTGTTAAAATTCCTTCCTTGTTCAACCAGTTTTTCATCATAAATAATATCATTGCCTGCAGGCGAACACAATAACATTCCCATGCGCACTGCATCAGCGCCGTACTGTGCAATCAGGTCAAGTGGATCAGGAGAATTGCCAAGGCTTTTACTCATTTTTCTTCGCTGTTTATCCCGCACAATCCCTGTCAGGTACACATCCCTGAAGGGTTTCTCCCGCTTGTATTCATAACCCGCTATGATCATTCTTGCTACCCAAAAAAACAATATCTC
>JBJXHH010000070.1:0-15915 GCA_046160675.1 Chitinophagales bacterium | reverse complement strand
TGCAGGTTGTACTTGAAAAGAATTTTCAACTGGGAGATTTTATATTGCGGAACAGGATCGGTTTTCAAAACCTTGATACCAGTATCTTTTATTTGCCGGCTTTCATGGGCAATCATTCCTGGTACTTTGAAAAAAATCTTTTTAAAAGTGCATTACAACTCAGAACCGGGATTGATGTGTTTTATACCTCTGCATCAAAACTGTATCAATATGATATTATTACAGGTATGTTTGCAACAGGGGGAAATGAAACTTCAGAATTTTACCCCTGGTTAGATGTGTTCGCAAGTTTTGATATCAGAACTTTTCGCATGTTCCTAAAACTGGAAAATGCAACACAGGGATTGTTAGGTGATGGTTACTACGAAGCAGAAAACTACCCGATGCAAAGCAGAAGCTTTAAGTTGGGGGTGAACTGGATGTTGTATTATTGAAAATGTATAATCAGTTTGAGCGGCCTAAAATAATATTGATACAATTTTACGTTTTCTGCTTCTTTTTCTTCGCCGAAGGAAATAAAACATTATTCAAAATGAGCCTGTAACCTGGGCTGTTCGGGTGGAGTTCGAGTTCAGTTGGCGGATCGCCTACATAGTGTTTATAGTCTTCCGGATCATGTCCGCCGTAGAAAGTCCAGGTTCCATAGCCGAATTCACCATGTATATATCTTGCTTCGTTGGCCGCTTTGTTCTCGCCCATGATGAGCACATCAGGTTTTATGAGTGATTTTTTATAACCCGTAGTTTGTCCGAAAAATCCCGGTATCACCCGCATATGATCTTGTGTTAACATGGTAGGAACAGGATCCCATTTAGCTGAAAATTCAAATAAGGAGAAAAAGTCAAGTTCCTTCGGCACATTACGGCTATGCGAAACATCAATGTTAGAGATGGAATATTCCAGGGGGTTCTTAGTAAGTATAAAATTTTCAAAAGCAAAAGTTTTGCTGAAGTCAAGTTTTTGCTGTGCTGATGGATCTGCCGGATCACCATCATACATATAATCACAAATATCTAACCCCTCAGCGGCAAGTGCCACTTCATAACTGTCAGTGGCAGAACACATGGCAAACAAATACCCACCTCCTGAAACAAATTCTTTGATCTTTAATGCAACAGCCAGCTTCAGTTGTGAAACCTTTTCAAGGCCATACTTTTTGGCTATATCTTCATTTTCAGCAACCTGGTCAATATACCACTGCTGGTTACGATAAGCTCCCCAGAATTTCCCGTATTGCCCGGTAAAATCTTCATGGTGCAGGTGCAGCCAGTCATATTTCGGCAACTCAAGGTTCATCACTTCCTCATCATAAATAATCGTGTAGGGAATTTCGGCATAAGTGAGAACAAGGGTAACTGCATCATCCCAGGGTTGTTTACTTTTCGGTGAATACACGGCTACTTTCGGAACTGTTTCCAGTTTCATTACATCCATGTTCACCTCCGGGTTTGCAATATCCGCTACAATCTTATTGTATGCGGCATCTGCAATCACTTCGTAGCTCACACCTCTTATAAGGCATTCATTCTCATATGTTTGTTGGTAAGCAAAACAGAAACTTCCGCCCCGGTAATTGAGCATCCAGTCAGCCTTTGCGCCCTGAGCAAGTACCCAATATGTTACTCCGTAAGCCTTCAGGTGATCTTTTTGGGTTTCATCCATCGGCAATAGTATATAAGAGGCAAAAGCCCGGAAACTCAGGAAGGAAAGGGCTAAAATGAAAAATAGCTTTTTCATAATTCAAAATTACTTCTTAAACGCCAAAACCATACCCGGATTGCATAAAAACTTGTTAAATCCTATCAATCTTTTTTCGCCATTTTGTGTTACTATTATTATGGTTTCAAAAGAGAAAGAATCAAACGAAATTCTTTTTTTAACCCTTCGTATTTTACATTTGCAAAACCTAAAAACGGCAGTATGAATTGGTTTCGGAAATTCCTTGTATCATCAGTGGGCAGAAAGTTTGTGATGGGGCTTACGGGTATATTTTTAATAACATTCCTCATTGTACATTGCTCCATCAACAGTATGATTTTCTTTAACGATGGAGGGGTAACCTTTAACAAAGCTGCGCATTTCATGGGAACCAATGTTATTATCAGGACAGTGGAAATCTTCCTTTTCCTCGGGCTCATTTTACATATTGTGCAGGCTTACATTCTTGCTCTTGAAAACCGTAAAGCCCGGCCAGTTCAATACAATGTAAACAATCCTGCTGCAAATAGCCGCTGGTATAGCCGCAGCATGACTCTGTTGGGCACACTTCTTCTCATTTTTCTCATCATTCATATTAATCATTTCTGGACGAATTCAAGGCTGGGAGGTTTGCTTGGAATAAAACCCCTTGAACATGTAGAAGCGGGCGGGAAGGAAGTATTGAACCTGTATGCGGAGATGCTGGTAACTTTCCAAAGCCCACTTGTTATCGTTATTTATATTCTGGGGGTCATTTCTCTTTGCTGGCATTTGATACATGGTTTCCAATCAGCCTTTCAAACTTTCGGATTACATCATAAAAAATATACGCCGCTTGTAAAACAAATCGGAGTAGTGTTTTCTGTGTTGATCAGTTTGATTTTCGTATTGATGCCGGTAAGCATGCATTTCGGTTGGATAAAGTAATAATTCATGGAAATTCTAACCTCAAATCAAAAACTTTAAACCTCGAACTTTAAAATAAACATGACGCTTGATTCAAAAATACCCGCCGGAGATTTAGCTGAAAAGTGGACGAATTACAAGAACTCAGTAAAGCTTGTCAACCCGGCAAATAAAAGAAAGTTAGAAGTTATAGTTGTGGGAACCGGTCTTGCCGGAGCTTCAGCCGCAGCATCCCTTGCTGAACTTGGCTACCAGGTAAAAGCATTTTGTTTCCAGGATAGTCCCCGCCGTGCACACAGTATAGCTGCACAGGGAGGGATAAACGCTGCAAAAAATTATAAAAATGATGGTGATAGTGTGTATCGCCTTTTTTATGATACTATTAAGGGCGGAGATTTCAGGTCAAGGGAAGCCAATGTGTATCGCCTTGCCGAGGTGAGTGTAAATATTATCGATCAATGTGTTGCTCAGGGAGTTCCTTTTGCAAGAGAGTATGGGGGTTTGTTGGACAATCGTTCATTCGGCGGCGCCCAGGTTTCCAGAACCTTTTATGCAAGAGGGCAAACCGGGCAGCAACTTTTAATTGGAGCTTACCAGGCTTTGGAAAGGCAGATTGGTTTAGGAAATGTAAAGATGTATGCAAGGCATGAAATGTTGGATGTAGTTGTGATTGATGGAAAAGCAAGAGGTATCATTGCCCGTGACCTTGTAACCGGAGAATTAGAACGGCATTTTGGTCATGCGGTATTACTCTGTACAGGCGGCTACGGAAATGTTTTCTTCCTGAGTACCAATGCAATGGGAAGCAATGTTACAGCTGCATGGAAGGCTTTTAAACGGGGTGCATTTTTCGGCAATCCCTGTTATACACAGATTCACCCAACATGCATTCCCGTTTCCGGAGAGTATCAATCTAAACTCACATTAATGAGTGAAAGTTTGCGAAATGATGGAAGGGTTTGGGTACCAAAAACCAAAGAAGATGCACAGGCAATCAGGGAAGGCAAAAAAGGTCCTTCAGATATAAAAGAAGAAGACAGGGATTATTACCTCGAAAGAAAATATCCGAGTTTCGGTAACCTTGCGCCAAGAGATATTTCATCCCGTGCTGCAAAAGAAGCTTGTGATGATGGGAGAGGAGTAGGAGAAAGTGGATTATCCGTGTATCTGGATTTTGCGGATGCAATTAAACGACTTGGCAAAGATGTAATTGAAGCCCGCTATGGAAATTTATTTGACATGTATGCACACATCACTGCAGAAAACCCTTATGAAGTACCAATGCGCATTTACCCGGCTGTGCATTATACAATGGGAGGGCTTTGGGTGGATTATGAATTGATGACAACTGTTCCGGGATTGTATGCACTGGGGGAAGCTAACTTCAGTGATCATGGCGCAAACCGCCTTGGGGCTTCTGCTCTTATGCAGGGTTTAGCTGATGGTTATTTTGTGATCCCTTATACAATTGGAAGTTACCTGAGCGGAGAAATATTTACCAAAGCAATCCCGACAAACCACCCCGCTTTTGAAGAGGCAGAAAAAAATGTAAAGGGAACTATTGAAAAAATGCTGAGCATACAGGGCAAAAGGAGTGTTGATGATATACACAAAGAACTCGGTAAGATCATGTGGGATTATTGCGGTATGGCAAGAACTGAAGAAGGTTTAATTAAAGCAAGAACTTTAATTCAGCAGTTGAGAAAAGAATTCTGGACAAATGTGAAAGTTACAGGAACAGCCGGCGAATTGAACCATGATCTGGAAAAAGCTGGTCGTGTTGCTGATTTTATTGAGTTGGGTGAATTGATGATAATTGATGCACTCGACAGAAACGAAAGTTGTGGCGGGCACTTCCGTGTTGAATACCAGGATGAAGGAGAAGCTAAAAGGAATGATGATCAGTTTGCTTATGCTGCAGCATGGCAATTCACAGGAATTGATAATGAACCTGTTTTGAATAAAGAGGAGTTGATATTTGAGAAAGTGAAACTGGCGACAAGGAGTTATAAATAAATTAACATCGAATCAAAATATTTCAATTCATTAACAGATAAAAAATCGCATGAATTTTAACTTAAAAGTTTGGAGGCAAAAAAACGCAAACGAAAAAGGAAAATTGGTAAACTATTCCATTCAGAATATTTCTGCTAATACTTCTTTTCTTGAAATGATCGATATCCTGAATGAGCAACTCATCACGAAAGGGGAAGAACCTATCGCTTTTGATCATGATTGCCGGGAAGGAATCTGCGGTATGTGCAGTATGTACATAAACGGCAGAGCACATGGCCCGCAAAAACTTTCTACCACTTGCCAGTTGTATATGCGCAATTTCAGTGATGGCGAGACCATCACCATAGAACCATTCCGTGCTAAGGCGTTTCCTGTTGTAAAAGACCTGGTTGTCGATCGTTCCGCTTTCGATCGAATTATTGCAAAAGGCGGATTTATTTCTGTTTCCACCGGGCAGGCACAGGATGCAAATGCTATCCCTGTTGAAAAACACAAAGCAGACATGGCCATGGATGCTGCGGCTTGTATTGGTTGTGGTGCCTGTGTGGCGGCATGTAAAAATGCATCTGCTATGTTGTTTGTTTCAGCAAAAGTTGCGCATCTTGCTTTATTACCCCAAGGCGAGGTAGAAAGAAAGACCCGTGTTATTGCTATGCTCAACCAGGCTGATGATGAAGGCTTCGGCGCCTGTACTAACACTTACGCCTGCGAAGCCGAATGCCCTAAGGGTATCTCAGTGACCAACATTGCCCGATTGAACAGGGAATACCTTGCTGCAAGTTTGGGTGGGGAATAAAAAGGTTGAATAGAAGTTTGTAGTTGAAGTAGCCAGATTACAGCCTTCAATTTTTATGTAGAATGTTATATCCGAGAGCTTCCTAGTAGAATAATTTGAAACTAAAATATAATATCTGAAGGGAGAAATATTCTTACTCAAAGAAATCAGATTAATTAAACTTCAATTTCAGGAACTCCGGTACCCCAATTATATTCTTCAATTTTCTTTAACCCGTCCGGCCTTTGGCTTCTGCCTCTGATGGTAAATACAGTTCTGAAGTCAAGGGTTTCTGAAGGTATTTCAAATTTCATAATTTCCAGTAATTCTTCATCTGTAAGGTCGGGCATAACCCATTTTTGTTCTAACTCAAAGTTTAAAAATAATGGCATTCGGTTCTTATTACTTCCGCCATTATGAATTTGCTTCATTACTGAATTAGCCCCCCTTGTTATTACTGTAAAGGCGTTTATTATTTCACCTGTTTCTTTATCCGTATAAGGGGCAAACAGTCCGGGAAGAAAAAATACACTTCTTTTTTTCTGCCATACGTAATAGGGTATTTTATTTTTTAGGCCTGTTACTTCTCTGTGTTCATAGATGCCCGTAACCGGAATTAAGCACCTACTCTTCCTGATGCGGTGCCAGTAAGAACTTTTCTCGGCAACTTTTTCTGCTTGAGCATTACACATCCATTGCCGTCCTTGTTTAATTTTATCTGGGGTGTCCATATAGGCTGCAATAACGCCCCATTCCATTTCCCGCAATCTGAATTTGCCTTCTTGAAATACAATTACGGGATATTTTGAAAATGCCTGTGCCAATACATGGTCCTTATTTTCAAAGTCTACACTCAATTGAGTTTCCATTACAATATCAGGAAAATAATCTTTGAGTGTTTTCATTACTGTTGAAAAACTAATATCGTAACACATTTCCTTTCAGTTTAAGTTCATCAAAGTCATTTTTTCTATTTCATCAAATGAAACTTTTATCTCATGGTGTTTCCAGTTTATTTGCGCAAATAAATTCCCGAACTGAACAAACACATTCAAATCTACAGCTTCACTTCTTTTAGGATAACAGCGACGATGATGTTCCAGATAATACCTGATTTTCTTTTCCAGGTTGGTAGTAATGCGTTTGCGCCAATCGTCTGTTAATACATTTGCATAGATATTAAAGCCTTCGGGCTTTGATGCTGCAACCAGTAACTTCTTTTTGTGTTCTTCATTTTCCAGTTCATAAAGAAATTTATTGGGATCATTCTTTATTGCACTCATATGCTGTTGCGCTTCATACAAATCATCATACTGAGAGATGAGAAAATATCCCCTTATATTTTCATCTGTAGAATTCTTAGCCCTGTTAAATGTTTGCCTTATAAAATATTTATGACCTTGCTGTATAAAAGCATGCAACAGTTTTTTGTCAAAAATTGCAAGAGGATTGTACATCAGATCTGAATTGTTAGCAACTGGCTTGTATCAGTAGTATAACATGGTGAAAGGTGTTCCTGGCGCATTTTCCATTTTTTTACATATCCTTGTGCTGCCATCCTAACCGTTTCACCGCCAAGTTTTATATTTATCATATCAAGTACCTGCATCACTTTTTTATTTTTGGTCCTGTCTTTTGTATCAAAAATATTTTTCTGCGGGTTTTTATCAGGGACAATCTCTGTAACCATTACTCCCGCTTTCATGTACTTATAGCCATCCAGATAAATGAGATTCAAGGCCTTTAATGCATAGTGAATTATTTCCTCTGTAAAGTTGGTAGCTACAGGCAAATCAATGGTAATGGAACGGGAGTATTGTTTATCTTGCTGACGGTAAGGATTTGTTTGCACAAAAACGGTAAGTTGCTTAGCGCAACTTCTGTCCTGCCGCAGTTTAAGGGCAACATTTGCTGCATAGGCTGAAACTGCTTCCCGCAAAGTATCTTCGGCACTTACCAGTTTCCCAAAACCTCTTTCACAACAGATGCCTTTTCTCCTTGGTCTTTCGAACTCCCATTTGATTGCACTCATTCCCTGCATCTCATACCACATGCGCAAGCCTACAACACTCATATTATCTTTCACCCACTGCTTGGGAAGGTTAATAAAATCAGAAGCATATCGAATGTTATTTTTTATTAATAGTTTTTCATACTGGGCTCCTACTCCCCACACATTACCTATCTCAGTGAATGAAAGAACCTCGTTTATTTTTTCCTGTGTGTTCAGGTAACATACTCCGTAACTTTTATTTGTTTTTTTTACAATGCGGTTAGCCATCTTAGCGAGTGTTTTTGTTTTTGCTATGCCAATACTTACTGGGATGCCAGTATATTGCATGATGGTTTGACGAATCTCAAAAGCAAATTTTTCAAGTTCTTTGTAGCGAAATTCCGAGAGGTCAACAAAACATTCATCAATGGAGTAAATCTCAATTTTATTTACGAATGTGTTCAGGATATTTACAATGCGCCGATTAAAGTCTCCGTATAATGTATAATTGGAAGAGAACACATGTACATTATGTTCTTTTATGAGTTCCGGAATTAAATGAATGGGTGTACCCATTCTAATTCCTATCGCTTTTGCTTCATCACTCATTGCTATAGCGCAGCCATCATTATTTGATAAAACAACTACAGGCTTATTATGCAGTTCCGGCCGAAATACTCTTTCGCAACTTGCATAAAAGTTATTACAGTCAATGAGGGCTATCATTTAAACGTCTTTGGGGTCAATAATAATTTTACAAACTACACCGAAAATGCGGCAGTCCATCTCTTCCGATATTTCAAGGGTCTTATATTTTTTATTTGCAGGTTCTAAAATCATTTTACCATCAATAAGAAGTAATCTTTTAACTGTGAATTCACCGTTCACACTAGCAACTACAATGTCATTATGTTTTGCTTCGATTGAACGGTCAACCAGAAGTGCTGCCTTATCCGGGATAAAAGCATCTTTCATGGAATTGCCCTGTACTTTAACAAAATAGGTAGCATCGGGGTGTTCAATCAACCATTTATTCAAGTCAACCGGCTCCTGAATGTAATCAAGGGCAGGAGAGGGAAAGCCCGCAGAAAGGGGATTCCCGATATATGGGATAATAACTTGTTTGGATTGTTTTACTATCAATGGGTTCATATCCCAAAATAACAGGAAAACAGGGAATTTTAAAAAATTTGTGGATAATAAACCTGATCTCTTTGTTGATCGGAGCTTGTCCCTTTACCCCCCAAAATATAACAGAATGTTCAGGGTAGAGTATTTCCAATAACTATGGGTGGTCTTAAACTTTTAACTTTCAGTTTCAAATCCGTTCCAAAAAATTTTCGCTTTCTATTTCTTTTACAATATCACCTCCTACTCATCCGTCTGCACATCTGATAATTATTTTTTAACAAAAATCAAAGAACATGTACTACAATCAGACATCCGCCGCAAAAGGCGAACAGTACGGAAGCAAACAAAGAAGTTTGCTTAACCGTAGTATGCAAAGGGCTTCTGTAAGTGTTTACAAAACGGAAAACAGTTTTGAAATGCTTGTATTTGCGCCGGGACGCATTAAAGAAAACTTTCACTTAGATGTGAAGGGATTTGAGCTCACCGTTTCCTACACTCCGCCTGAGGGTTTTCCAAGACCTGAATGGGTTTTGAGGGAATACAGCAGGGGAGGATTTGTAAGAACCTTTACTCTTGACGAAAGCAGTGATACGCAGAACATCAGCGCAAAATATGTTGATGGTGTGCTGCAGGTATCAATCCCGATAATTCCGGGAAAAGCCGCTGAGAAAAAAGAAATCAGGGTGAATTAAATACGTAAGTTGAGGAGGCTTCTGCAAAGGAAAGATAAATAGTGAATGCAGGAGCCTCATTTTATTTATAGAACGCTATTGTTGGAAAAAAAAACATAAGAAAGCATTCCTGCACTTGAAACAGTAGCTATTAATTCTCTGCCAAAGCATACCCTGCTTTTTTGCGTTCATGCTCTAGCAGGTGGAGCTTTCTCATACGAATGTTTTGAGGGGTCACTTCCACTAACTCATCTTCATCAATATATTCCATCGCTTCTTCCAGGCTCATGCGATGAGGTGGCGCTAGTTTCACTTTATCATCACTGCCGCTAGCCCGCATATTTGTGAGTTTCTTTGTTTTTGTAACATTCACCACAAGGTCATTGTCTCTTGAGTGTTCACCAATAATCTGCCCAATATACACTTCTTCGCCAGGGCCTATGAAGAAATATCCCCTGTCTTGCAGTTTGTCCATGGCATAAGGAATACTTGTTCCTGTTTCATGAACGATGAGTACCCCATTAATCCTTGACGGTATATCGCCTTTCCAGGGTTCATACGCTTTAAAGCGATGGCTCATAATGGCTTCTCCCTGAGTGATATTGAGTATATTAGTTCTTAAACCAATGATGCCTCTTGAAGGGATGTTAAACTCTAAATGAGTTCGGTCGCCTTTTGCATGCATCAATATCATCTCACCCTTGCGCTGACTTACTGCTTCAATAACTTTTCCCGCTGTTTCCTCTGATGTTTCTATAGCAAGGATCTCAACCGGTTCAGATTTTTTTCCATCAATGTTCTTTAAGATTACTTTCGGTTGCCCCAGTTGTAGTTCATATCCTTCCCTGCGCATAGTCTCAACAAGGATAGATAAATGTAAGATCCCCCGTCCAAACACCATGAATGCATCAGCACTGTCTGTTTCCACTACTCTCAAGGCAAGGTTTTTTTCAATTTCTTTAAAGAGTCTGTCCCGCACATGCCTGGAAGTAACAAACTTTCCTTCTTTACCGAAGAAAGGGGAATCATTACTCCTGAATAACATGCTCATTGTTGGTTCATCAATCGAAATATGTGGTAATGATTCGGGGTTTTCAAAATCAGCTATAGTATCTCCAATTTCAAAACCATCAACCCCTGTTAAAGCACATATATCCCCACATCCTACTTCCTCTGCTTTTGCTTTTCCTAACCCTTCAAATACAAAGAGTTCTTTAATTCTTGATCTCAAAATACCACCATCCCTTTTTACTAAACTTACAGGCTGGTTTGATTGAACACTCCCCCGTGTTATTCTGCCAATGGCTATTCTTCCTATGTAGTTTGAATGATCAATACTTGTGATCTGCAATTGTAATGTTCCATTATTTTCCTTCGGGGCCGGTACATAATTTATTACCATGTCGAGCAGTGAAGAAACATCTTCCGTTTTAACATTCCAATCATTGCTCATCCATCCATATTTTGCAGAACCATATACAGTAGGAAAATCGAGTTGATCTTCTGTGGCTCCAAGATTGAACATAAGATCAAACATGGCTTCATGCACCTCATCTGGTTTGCAATTTTCTTTGTCAACCTTATTTATTACTACACAGGGTTTTAATCCAAGAGCAATTGCTTTGCTTAACACATATCTTGTTTGGGGCATAGGGCCTTCAAATGCATCCACCAGCACAAGCGCCCCGTCAGCCATATTCAAAACCCTTTCCACCTCTCCACCAAAGTCGGCATGTCCCGGGGTATCAATTATATTGATCTTAACACCCTTATAATTCACAGAAACATTTTTAGAAAGAATAGTGATACCTCTTTCTCTTTCCAGTTCATTGTTATCGAGTATGAGTTCGGTTGTTTCCTTACTGAAGGTTTGACAATGATGGAGAATCTTATCTACCAATGTAGTTTTGCCATGGTCAACATGGGCAATAATAGCAATATTCCTGATGTTTAGCATAAAAACGGGGGCAAAGGTACGGCTTTACCTGGTGAAAACTTGAAAACTTATAAAGTTATAAATGAGATATAAAGTGTGCTGGTGGGAACGAGATTACTTCTGTAAGTTTTTTGCTTCACCCAAAACTATTACATCTTTAGAGGAAGCATAGCGTTTCTTGATCAATTCTACCTCATGTTCATCCTTGCAGTGAATTTTTATTCCCTTATCCATTGATCCTTTGTTGCGGACTTCAACATAAATTCCATCTTTAAGTTTCGCCTCTCTTACGGGTGGGCGACCTATTCTTTTCTTAGCGTTATTCATTCTCTTTAACTCTCTTTTTAACTGATTTTGGTGAAACTACGGGTTTTGCCTCATAAACTGAAATATTTCAGAAAAAACTCCCTAAAACCTACCATCTTCCATAATTATTTTGTATTGAAAATGAGTTATTTACGACAGACTGACAGATTTCAATGGTACACTTAGCTATAAAAGTAAGGAATTTTCTGAAAATAGTACATGTTTTTGGATCGAAAAAATATTGATTGCCATGTAGATATACAAAATTTTTCCAAAACTTACTTCAAATGCCTGGTAATTTATGCAGCGTAATTATTCCCTATCTTTTTGAGCATACGAATATGCGAGGCAAGTGCTTGCCAAAATGTATACTTTTCATGATAGGGTATACCAAACTCATAAGCAGTTTCCTTTACAATAGGAGCAATCTTTCGGTAATGAATATGGCAGATGTTATGAAACAAGTGATGCTCAATTTGATAATTTAGTCCGCCTACAAACCAACTCAAAACCCTGTTTTTCTTTGCAAAATTTGCAGTTGTTTGCAATTGATGTATTGCCCAATTATTTGCAATTTCTCCGTTATCAGTTGGAACAGGGTGCTCCATGTCTTCAATGACATGTGCAAGCTGAAAGATTGTGGAAAGTATAATTCCTGCCGTGAAATGCATCATTAAAAAACCAAGGATAATTAACCCAAAGTTGTAGGATGTAATGAGTGCAGGAAGCAAAAGAATAACAGCATAATAAAGAGCTTTACTGAGTATGAGTTTGATCATTTCTACTGTTGGATTGCCGCCACTGCCTTTAGTTAGGCCGTTTTTATTATATCGTATCAACTGCACAAAATCCTTATTCACCGCCCACCCCAATGTTGCCAATCCATACAATAACCAACTGTAGAGATGCTGAAACCTGTGTATGAAATACAACTTGCCATGAGGGGATAATCTTAATATTGGCTTATCATGAATATCTTCATCCATGCCATAAATATTTGTGTATGTGTGGTGAAGAACATTATGTTGAACTCTCCAGGTAAATTTACTCCCACCCACAAGATAAATGGTTCTGCTGAGCATGTTATTCACAAAATTGTTTTTTGCGTAAGCACCATGATTTGCATCATGCATCACACTCATGCCAACACCCGACATACCGAAACCCATGGCTATCCAGCATAAAAAGGTTGCCCATATTGGAAGAATGTTACAACAAATGAGGACAAAGGGGGCTAAATACAAACCGAGCATAAAAACTGATTTTATGACCATGCGGTAATCGCCGGTTTTTTCAATCTTGTTATCTATGAAATACTGGTTTACCCTGTTTCGTAACACAGTGAAAAACTCAGTACGGGGAGTTTCTACAAATTTTATTTTTCCTTTCATTTCTTTTTGTGAGACTACAAAGTTAACGCTTGCAACCTGAATAAAGAGTATTATTTTGTCTTACTTATAAACCTTTGATAATCTGAATGTTTGCTAGGCAATGAATTGCATGAAAAAAGGGCTGACATTACTGTCAGCCCCAACTTACAGTCAGTTTTTCGAATTAACCAGGCTTATAACGTAACTGTTGCACTTTTATTTTCTTGTGGTGTCAGATTTTATTTTATGCAAAAGATTAAAAGGACGAGACTGAATTTGTAAAATATTGAGGACCCAATTTTTTCTGTGCATTAAAATTTGCATCTTTAATACTGGTAAATTAAACATAAAAAGAATGAAAAAAATTGTAAGTACATTTTTTACTATTGTTCTGGTATTTCTTATTCAAACTTCAGTGCCGGCACAAAATCCATCAAATGTTCGTATCCTTTCCGCAGTAAAAGATTGCAATGAGGTTAAGATTACCCTAGGGTCAGACACTCCCTTCCGTTTTGGCGATAACAAATATTACCTGCATATAGGCCAAAAAGCCTTTTCAAAAAACAAGCAACGAAACGAAAATGACGGTAGCGGAAGTATCACTTTTCATATTCATGAAAAAGATTTTGATCTGCTTCCTGAAGGGTCATTACTCTGGTTGAGTTATGGTAACTTACTTAGCGATTTTGCAACTGAAGAAGAAATCAAAGCGGCGGCATCTGAGTTGCCTGCCATAATAACTTTTCTTGGGAATTTCAGTAAAAACATCCTTTCAAATTAATTAACCATGAATAAAATTTTGAATAACCTGAAACTTAGTTTTATCTCATCAACTACATGTATATTTTGTTTGCAAATTTTTGTTTCACAGGCACAAACCACTCCTGACCCTGGGATACCGGGAGCATTTTCTGTTTCAAAGTTAGATTATGATCTCGGCGACCTTGCGTATAATCTCCCATCTTTTCCAAACGATGCCGAAGTCAGGGGAAATGTACATTACCCAACTGACTTAAGTTCAGGTCCATTTCCTGTTTTGGTTTTTCTGCATGGCAGGCATGCCACTTGTTATAATGGTGGTTCCACACAGTATAACTGGCCTTGTGCAGGAAGCTATGACCCAATTACCAGTTTTGAAGGATATGATTACCTCGGGCAATTGCTTGCAAGTCATGGGTATATAGTAGTTTCGATTTCAGCGAATGCTATTAATGCTGATGATGCCTATGAAGATGACTCAGGGATGAATGCAAGAGGTGAATTGATTCAGCACCATCTTGATTTGTGGAATGATTGGAATACAATTGGAGGAGAGCCTTTTGATGCATTGTTTATAGGTAAGCTCAATTTAAATACGGTTGGTACTTTGGGGCATTCAAGAGGAGGAGAGGGAGTAGTATTTAATTCTTTACTAAACGAAGAACTTGGAAGCCCCTACGGAATTAAAGCAGTACTTGCTCTAGCTCCTGTAAATTTCCATAGACGAATAATTCCAGATATACCATTCATGAACATAGCTCCTTATTGCGATGGAGATGTTTATGATTTGCAAGGAGTAAATTATTATGATGACTCCCGTTATGAAGAACCAGCCCATCACTCACCCAAGTATTCTATACTTATGTTGGGAGCTAATCATAATTTTTATAATACTGTCTGGACTCCTGGGGAATATCCGGCAGGCACAGCCGATGACTGGGATGATTATTGGAGCGAAAGCGCTCAGCATTGTGGAAGTGAATCTGCAAGCAGTAAAAGATTAACAGAGGAAGAACAGAGGTCAGCCTTAGCAGCTTATGCATGTGCATTTTTCAGAACTTACGTAGGTGGTGAAACTCAATTTCTACCACTTTTGAACACAGAAGATATTATTCCGCCGGTTTCTTCCATGCTGGAACCTGAGGAAATTTTTGTTTCTTATCATCCATCTGATACATTGCGGATGGATATCAACAGGATAACAAGTGAAGGAAATGAAAACATTAACACTCTTGAAGATACTGTTCATGAAAATAGTCTAACAAATTATGAGATCTGTGGCGGGGGGGTTGGAATGGATGACTGCGACATTACTTCTTCACAGGGAAAGGCACCACATGAGTCTTTCAGTTCATCAGAAGTCGGGTTGGCGCAGCAAAAGCTACAATGGAATGATGCTTCTGATTTTTATGAAAATGAAATACCTATATCAAACCGTGATTTAAGAGGCTATCAATATCTGCAATTCAGAGTAGCTGTAAATTATGATGATTCTCCGGTAGGCGAAACACTTGATTTTGATATTCAACTCATAGATGCCGATGGCAACATAAGTTCACAATCGTTAACAGAACATACAAATGCCTTGTACTATCCGCCGGGGAATACATTCTTCGCTTTGCCTAAAATCATGTTCAATACTGTAAACATCCCTCTTACTGCATTTGAGGGTATAAAACTGAAGGAGATTAATAGAATCAGGTTTATGTTTGAAGGAAGTGAAAATGGGGCTATCCTGATCTCTGATCTTGCATTGGGAGGCGAAAAAAACAAAAATGTATATGAACCAGAACTCGAGGGTGAAATAATCTCTGAGGTCCCCATGCTATCAGAAAGTAATTTTAGTATTTTCCCAAATCCTGCAAATGAAAAGTTGATAATTACAAATCAGGGTTCTTATAAGGAAGCGTTTCTCACAATTTCTGACCTGAGTGGGCGAATAGTTTACAATGCAGCAAATGCAATTGATTCACAACTATTTATTGACATAAAGATGCTTTCTGACGGTATGTACTTTTTACAAATCATGAAAACTAATGAAACTGAAATTTTCACATTTGTTAAACAGTAATCTTTTTTGATGTATAAATGCAAAGGTCAGCTCAAGGCTGACCTTTCTTGTGACCTCGAAGGGATTCAAACCCCTAACCTTTTGATCCGTAGTCAAATGCTCTATTCAGTTGAGCTACGAGGCCCTTATATTCAGAGAGCAAAGATAAAGGATTTCTTCAAAGCTATGTATTTGCATTTTGAAGGTATTGCACAAACCTTCTGCGGGCAACCGGAAAAATTGTTTCATTAAAGGGATAGTTTTTATTACAATTCAAAACGTAGGTAGCTGGGTTTGGAAACTG
>JBJXHH010000069.1:0-8594 GCA_046160675.1 Chitinophagales bacterium | reverse complement strand
ATGGTTGAAATGAAGTTAGGAAATTGTACAAGAGTAGGTTTATAATACTTCCATCATCGCAGTAAAGTAACATTCCCGTTTTCAGATAACTCTATACCCGATAATAACTCCATTACAATCACATATGCATAAACGCCTTCCATCACCTGTTGACCCCTGCATGTTCCATTCCATCCCTGGCTTTCATCATTCGCAGAAATATCATTTGCTTCATAAATCAATTCCCCCCACCTGTCGTAGATACGAAAAGTTTTTATTGCGAAAAGGTCAGGTCCGTAAGGGAAAAAGAAATCATTCATTCCATCATTGTTCGGAGTGAATGTATTGGGGATGTAAACCGGGTTACATTCTTCTACGGTTACTTCAGTATAGGAAGTAACGCAGGGAAAATTTACAGTGAGTGTATAAGTTCCAGCTGACGACACTGTAATACTTTGTGTTTGTTCGCCTGTATTCCAGGTATAATTTGGGTAACCTGTATCGGTGGCTAAAATCACTTCGGTAACTCCAGATGCAGGGCAGAGAATTTCGTTGCCGGTTATTACTAAGGTGTCGCCTGCAAATGGATCTTCTGTTATCAATATAGTGTCAGAAAAGACACCACAGGCATTTCCTCCGGTTACAAAATAAATTCCTGTGCTTTCTATAACTATTGTTTCTGTTGTGTCGCCTGTATTCCATAAATATGGATCCCATCCGTTTCCGGCATTTAACTCCAAGGGAAAATCGCCGGGGCATGCTATCATATCATTCCCTAAATTTATACTTGTATCTGAAATTGTTACAAGAAATGTGTTTGTATAAATGACACAGCCAGATGTTCCAGTAAGAGTGTAAGTACCGCCTTCTGATACAATGATCTCATTACCGGTTTCACCCGTACTCCACAGGTATGTATCGTATGCAATTGCCGGTGATAAAACAACAGGGGTATCATCACTACAAACATCAATGAGTGAAGTCGAGCTTACTGTTCCATCTGCTAAAATGGTTACATGAATAGTGTCGCTGTAAACATTGCAGGGTGTTGTTACTGTAAACCAGTAATATCCTGTCGTATCAACATAAATTGTATTCGAGGTGTCTCCTGTATTCCAGGTTATATCTCCCGCATCATCGGGTATAGTTAAATAAATAGGCTCGCATACTACAGTATCAGCATCACTGAATGTTGTAGGAAGAAAAACATTTACAACCACATCATCAATCAATAAATACGGGGAACAGTACGTAGGATCAGGATCTGCATCATACATTGCCAAAAAAGAAGTGGAGTCATCTGTTTTAAAATTGCCGATGGTGACCCAGGCGAAGTCTTCAGTTGCGATGAATGACCCGCTCACTTTTGTCCATGTTGCTGTGTCGGAAAAAAATGCTCCAAAAGGGTTTTCTATTTGCGGTGTATAATCAGTTAAAGCGCTATACCATGTCGGCTCATGAATAACAGAAGGGGTAAAACAGATCTGTATCCTGTCAGTTGTATAATTAAATTCCGGGTTCGATTCTTTATATGAATTTGCGACCCAAAATTCTGCGTAAACACAATCTCCGGCACGGATGGTATCGAGTAAACGGGTTGTAACATATTCCCTGTATTCAGAAAATGTATATGAAAAATATGTGAGGGCAAATATTCCAACATACGCATCACCGGAATGTGGGGGTAGATGATCAGATGTGAAATTTTCAGGCACCGAAACGCCCCATATAGATGCGACAGAACAGGCATGGTAATAATCAGACGACCCTACGGCAGGAATAAACCATTTGTCAAGATGGGGAAAAACCATAGAGTCAGAACCAATACTGCTTATACCCGGGGGACAAGATATGTAGTCTTCAAAGCCGGGATTGTCAACATAATTAAACTGCCCGAGAAGCGATTGATTAAAAGCTAAACAGCATACTGTTGAGAGGAGGAGGGCTTTCAACCTATGTTTTTTTTGAAATGTATACCGTTTTTCCGGCTTTGAAAAATAGAGGTGTGTAAAATGTTATAGAGAACAAGCCAGATGCTTAGAAAATTACAAAAGGATGATAATCCGGAAACCCCCTATGCTCCTTCAATATAAAATATACCGGGTCATTGCATTGTGAAAAACTTCCCCTTAACCACTTTTATAAGCTGGAAAATGGGCGACTTAAGAAATTGGAAAAGGTTAATGAGCACAGGTTAGGTGATGTATTCAACGACTCAACCCACAAGCCTCTTGGCAAAAGCATAGAGCAGCCTCACTCCCACACCTGTTGCGCCTCTTAGTTTATAAGTCTCATCGTCTTTTATAAAAGCGGGCCCGGCTATGTCGAGGTGCAGCCAGGGATAAGAGGTGAAATGTTCAAGGAATTTCCCGGCAGTTGCGCTGCCCCCTACTCCACCGCCAATGTTTTTCAGGTCGGCAACATCGCTTTTCAGCATGTCAGCATATTCTTTCCAGTAAGGGATCTCAGCAAGGCGTTCATAGGTTTCATTGCTGCAGTCAAGAAGAGTTTTCCTGTATTTTTTATCAGTGCCCATGAGTGCTGAACCGAGCGAACCCGTAATAACTGCGGCAGCTCCTGTGAGTGTTGCCAGGTCAATCACTAACTCAGGGTCATATTTTTTTGCATAATGTAATGCATCCGCAAGTATCAACCTTCCTTCTGCATCTGTGTTCAGCACTTCCACTGTTGTGCCATCACTCATGGTAATAATATCATCGGGAACAAGCGCATCTGAACTCACTTTATTATCCGTTGCAGGTATCAACCCCACAACATGCACGGGCAGTTTATTTTTTGCTATGGCGCAAAAAGTACCTATCACAGCAGCAGCACCGCTCATGTCAGCCTTCATGGTAGTCATGCTCTGTGCGGGTTTCAGGCTGTAGCCGCCTGTGTCATAAGTAACCCCTTTACCTACAAGCACAAGTGGTTTTTTATTTTTCGGCCTTGCGGGTTTGTATTCAAGAATACTAAATGTAGGCGGAACACTGCTTCCGTAATTTACTCCCAGCAAACCGCCCATCTTTAAACTTTCAATTTGTTTTTTGTGTAGGATTGTTGTGGTAAACCCGTACTCTTTTCCCAGCGTTACAATTTTTTCACTCATCTGCAAAGCATTCAGGCTTATGAGGGGTTCATTCGCAAGGTCTCTTGTAATGATGTTTGCATCAATTACATGTTGTATTTCGGTGAGTTCACTTTGTTTCACTGCATCATCATACACTTTCACTTTTTGTAAAGTGTTCTGCTTTTTATCTTTCTTGTATTTATTAAACTGGTAGTTACTGAAGGCAATGCCTTCGGCACAAGCCATCAACTCTTCTTTGCTCACACTTCTTCCTGCCCGCAACAATAGTAATTCGCTGCATTTTTCAGCATTTATTTTCCGGCAAACCTGCCCCCCTCGGGACCTTGCTTCTTCCATGAGTTCATAAAGCGTTTTGCTATTTTTTTCCTTCAGGATAACAATAGAAACAAGACCATCAGCCGTATATGTATATACATATCCGTTGTCTTTTTCGCCAAGTTTCTTTTTTAAAACATGGGATATTGGTTGCAGAATGGGATGATTAACATCCTCCGAATTGCGCATCAGCACTACAACACAGCCGCCTTGAGATGTTTTGGATTTTAAAAGCTCAGTATTCATTTCTGTTAGGTTTCAGCTACTTTCAAATGGGGCTGCAAAATTAAGGCTTCAGATTTGAAAAGTGAAACACTGTAAGGATTTGCGAAGAATTAGTAACCTGCTTAGATCATGGATTCAGGCAGTTTCTTTTTCAAAGAAAATCCTTTTTTCTTGCGGATGTTTACCCAGATACATGGCTAAAATGCGCTGTACATCAGGTGTATCGGGTCGCCATTTGATACATTCTTTCAACAGTTCGAAATTACCAGTCATGTTTTCTTCATGTATAAATCCGAAGCCGAGATAATGCCCTTTATCAACTAAGATCACAGCCCTTTCTTCAAACGTTCTTCCTTTGCCGACAATGAAATAGGATGAAAGATCGTCACGGAAACTTAGGATTGCCTCATCAACCCTTGTGTTATACTTTTCGGGTGTTTCATCATTAACGCATGCGCCGTAGCAAATATTTTCTGCAACATTAAAACATGCTTTTTTTACTGATTGCAAATGGCAAAGTTTTGCACATAAATGATGCTCTAGCATTTTTTCGGTGAGATATTGCCGGGCGTTTAAATAATCCGGGAAGATGCGCAGCATTTCTTTCTTACGATTGTACCGTTCAATGGCAAGATGGATGTATCCCTTCTGATCTGTAAAAGTGAAGATGCAGTAATTTCTGTCCCAGATTTTTTGGGCATGATTGAATCGGGGGTTCCTTCTTTTTATCTCTTCGCTTTCCAGGAGTAGAGCTATTAATTCATTTCCAGTGAGTTCATAGGTTACATCATACATAACATTGCGCAAGGAATTTTCCTTGCCATCATTGTCAGCATAATTAAAATGACCGAGCACCCGGCTCTTGATATTTTTTGCTTTGCCTACATAAATGATCCTGCCTTTTTCATCATGAAAATAATAAACACCGGGTTTTTCAGGCAGAGCTTCAATGATCTTTTTATCTACATGTGGCGGCAGGTATTGCTCTTTTGAATTGCGTTTGAGATAATTTTCTATCACATTGCCCGGGTCATTTTGCACCAGCCTGCTGAATATTTCAGCAGTTGCTGAAGCATCACCTAAGGCCCTGTGACGCCCTTCGATTGTTATTCCCAGCTCTTTGCTGAATTTGCCGAGGCTATAGCTTCTGTATCCTGGGAATATTTTTCTGCTCAGACGAACCGTGCATAATTTCTTTGTACGAAATTCAAAACCATTCTCTTCAAATAAATTTTTTAAAAAAGCATAATCGAAAGCTGCATTATGCGCCACAAAAATTTTATTATGCAGGATGGAAAACAATTCAGCCGCTACTTCTGTAAAAACCGGCGCAGTTTCCACCATCTCATTGGTAATGCCTGTAAGTTGTGTAATGAAGTTCGGCACATATTGTTCGGGATTGATGAGAGTGTGAAAAGTATCAGTAACATCTTTCCCATCATGCACCAGTACTGCAATTTCTGTAATGCGATGATGCTGAGCATTACTACCGGTGGTTTCTATATCTACCACTGCATATATTTTTTCCTGACCCTGCATGAAAATTTCAAATTTCTTCTCCGGGTAAAAAATGTTTTAAGAACATGGTTACCCCGATTAAAAGTATTAATATAAGTACAAATTTTTTAAATTTTTCATGCTCAACTTTTTTCAGCAATATCTTACCCAGCCAGGAGCCTAAAAATGCAATAATCAAAAGAAAGGGCAGCAACCAAAGATGTCCTTTCTTAAAATAACCATTTGAAATATAAACTACAGATCGGCTCAGGTCTACACCGAAATCTATTGCAGCTGAAGTTGCAATAAAGGCGCTTTTTTCCAGGTTAAATGCAGCCAGTGAAAGCCCCCTGATCGCTCCGCCTGTGCCAATAAGCCCGGCCAGAAAACCCGCTGCACTTCCCCCTGCAACTGAACTTCTAATCGTAGGTTTAAGGGTAAAATCTGGTTTGATGAGTAAAAATACACTTGCCGCAACAAGGAAAATTCCGAGAGATATTTCTATAAAATCATTTTGAAAAACTGATGATAAGCCTGCCCCGATGATCACAAAAACAACACTTGGCAACCCAATGAAGAGGAGTAATTTTAAACTAATTCTTTTTCTGAATAAAAACAATTTTGAAGAATTACTCAACACATGAAAAACAGCCGTAATTCCAAGCACAGTTTTAAAATCAAAAAAGAAACCTGCAATCGGCACAAACAACATACTGCTTCCGAACCCGCCGAGAGTACCTATTAATTCTGCGATGAGGGCAAGCAGGAAAAATAATACATAACTCATTTTCTTAATTGGAATACCAAGGGCAATAGATTTTCAACACTTTCTGATATGTATATCTTTCCGGCAGGGTTGGTTAGTAATAATCTTATCTTTTTATCCTGTTTTATTTCATACTCCACCATCACTTGCCTGCAGGCACCGCAGGGAGCAACGGGTTCTTTAATTTCATTCGCAGTCGTTACTGCTATCGCTAAGATTTTTTCGCCGGGGAATTGAGAGGCTGCAGAAAATACAGCTACTCTTTCAGCGCACAATCCGCTTGGATAAGCAGCATTTTCCTGGTTGCTGCCGATTATAACTTTTCCGTTTTCCAGCAACACGGCAGCGCCTACCCTGAAATCTGAATAGGGCGCATAAGCAGTTTGCAAAGCTTCTTTTGCAGCAGCTATCAATTGTTTTTCCTCTTCTGAGATTTCTTCAATTCCAACTTCTGCAAGCGTACAAGTAAAATGATGTTCTTTCATACATGTTCGGGCTTAAAAATACTAACTTCGCAGCCGATTGAAAAGTATGAAACATGTTTTAATACTGGGCGCCGGTAAATCTTCCGCATCATTGATACAATACATGCTTAAGCATGCTGCTGAAAACGACTGGCGCATACAAGTAGCTGATGTAAACACCGATGCGGCAAAAGAAAAAATAGATAACCATTCAAGGGGCAAAGCTGTTTATTTTGATGTGCATGATGCAGAATTGCGAAGGAAATTAGTATCAGAAAATGATATTGTTCTTTCTCTTATGCCTGCGCATTTACATGCAGATGTGGCGAAAGATTGTGTTGAATTAAAAAAACATTTTGTGTGCGCAAGTTATGTGAGCGATGCCATGCAAAGTTTGCATAATGAGGCTGTAAAAAATGATGTGATCTTACTCAATGAGATGGGGCTTGACCCGGGAATTGATCACATGAGCGCTATGAAAATGATTCATGCTGCACAAAATAAAGGTGGAACTGTCACTGCATTTGAAAGTTATACAGGCGGATTGATAGCACCGGAAAATGATACGAACCCGTGGAACTATAAATTCACCTGGAACCCCAGGAATGTCGTGCTTGCCGGACAAGGGACTGCAAAATTTTTGCAGAACAATTCTTACAAATACATCCCCTATCAAAAACTATTTACGAGGTATGATGTGCTGGAAGTGCCGGGTTATGGGCAGTTTGAAGGATACCCGAACAGGGATTCACTAAAATACCGTTTTGTGTACGGGCTGGAAAATGTAGAAACTCTTGTGAGGGGAACACTGCGTAAAAAAGGTTTTTGCGATGCTTGGAATGTATTTGTCCAACTCGGCATGACAGATGATACTTACCAGTTAGAAGGCATAGAAAAATTTAGCTGGAGAGATCTTACCAACTCCTTTCTCCCTCAAAAAAATAATGATACAAGAAAAAACCTGCAAGAATATTTACACATCACTGACGAAAGCATTTTGCAAAAACTTGATTGGCTCAGTATTTTCTCTGATGAAAAGATTAACCTGCATTCTGCTACTCCTGCACAAGCTTTACAAAAACTCCTGGAAGTAAAATGGAAACTAGAACCTGGCGATAAAGACATGTGTGTGATGCTGCATGTAATGGAGTACACCCTCGGCGGGGGAAAATATAAAATGCAAAGCAGCATGGTATCTATTGGTGAAGATGAACATCAAACAGCCATGGCAAAAACAGTTGGTCTGCCGATAGGTATTTCAGCTAAAATGATCCTGCAGGGAAAGTTCAACAGAAGGGGCGTTCTGCTTCCCGTTTATGCTGATTTATATGAGCCTGTTTTGCAGGAATTAGAAAATGATTTCCAGGTACATTTTTATGAAAGCACTTTGCACCTTTAGCGTCAGCAAAACCCCTCATTAACATATCATCACATTCGCTCATTATCTTTGCCGCATGAGCCATTTAGTTGCCCCCTCCATCCTAGCATGTGATTTTGCATACCTTGCCCGTGATGTTGAAATGTGTAACAATGCCGGCGCCGACTGGCTGCATGTTGATGTGATGGATGGCATGTATGTTCCCAACATAAGTTTCGGATTGCCGGTAGTGGCTGCTATGAAGCGGCATTCAAGAATTCCGCTCGATGTACATCTTATGATTGAAAAACCCGAACGCTACCTGAAACATTTCAGAGAAGCGGGTGCAGATGTGATCACCATTCATGCAGAAGCTTGTGTGCATATTCATGCTGCAATACATGAAATAAAAAAACTCGGCGCAAAAGCCGGCGTTGCTATTAATCCGGGCACACCACTCAGTTTCCTCCACCCGCTTGTTCAATACATTGATGTCATTTGCTTAATGTCAGTGAACCCGGGTTTTGGTGGTCAGGAATTTATTGCAAGTTCCATTGAAAAGATCAGGAACCTGAAAAAACTTTTAACTGCTCACAAAAATAAAGTCCTGATAGAGATAGACGGTGGAGTAAAACTGGATAACGCACAGGCTGTGTTGGATGCCGGTGTAGATGTTATTGTGAGCGGCAGCGGAGTTTTTCAGCATTCCGACCCAACTGCCGCCATTCAATCTCTGAAAAATCTGAAGCGAAATACTAAGAGTGCATAAATGCCGTTGAAATCCAGCATGCATCGCATAGCTCTCCTCTTGTTGATCTTCCTTTCCGGCACCCTCCTGCAGGCTCAAACGGCTTATGTCTTCGGTAGCATCACAGACGCAAAAGATAAACCCATTGAGGA
>JBJXHH010000068.1:0-18852 GCA_046160675.1 Chitinophagales bacterium | reverse complement strand
TCCCAGTTAGGGAAGATGGTGGCAATTTCAGGCATTTGTTCTATCATTCTTTCCCTTGTTTTTATTGGGTAGAGATGATCTTTTTGCCAATAGCACATGATGATATCATGAATGCCGTTTTTATCATAATCATCATAGAATAACTCTAGTGGTTTGCCATTCGACGGTTTATATTTCAAATTAATACCAAAGTTTCCGGCTATATAGTCTATATCACCATCATTATCAAAATCACCTCCCGCAAGACTATTCCACCAACCGGTACTCTCTGATAACCCTGCTGCTTTGGTTATGTTAGTAAACTTGCCCCCATTATTTTCATAAACTGTAATAGGCATCCATTCCCCTGATATCATAAGGTCATTATCACCATCATTGTTAATATCGGTCCATAAAGCTGCTGAAACCAAACCAGCGTTTTTCAATTCAGGCGCTATTTGTTCAGTAACATCAGTAAAAGTCCCTTTTCCATTATTTTGAAGCAAACAGCTTTTTGCAGGAACTGGGTAATTACCCGGAACTAACCTTCCTCCCACAAAAAGGTCAATATCACCGTCTTTATCAAAATCAGAACCAGTAACACATGAACCGCTGTTTATCATTTTCGGCAAGGCATCTTTAGCCCAACTGAATTTTCCGTTGTTGTTGATATAAAGCCTGTCTTGCAAATGCATATCATCTTTTGGGAAATCACTACCGCCGCTTACTACGTAAAGGTCTTTATCCCCATCTCCATCAGCATCAAACAGCAGAGAGCCCATATCTTCACTCACTTTATCTTCAAGATTTGCATTATAGCTATCGCTTTTTGAGAAAGTGCCGTTTGCATTTTGCAGGTATATGCAACCACTTTGATCTTTCGGTGCACCCACAAAAAAGTCATCGAGCCCATCGCCATTCACATCGCCCACTGAGATGCCGGGGCCCATATTACTTAGCTCATGAGGAATAAGGAATTCCCTGTCGAAATCGTCAAATTCATTTTCTTTGGCTTTATAATCAATTCCCAAGTTGGTTGTGGCATTCGTAAAATAATTAAGTGCCATCATATTGTTGGTTTTTGAACCTTTAACAGCATCTTTTTTATCTATGGTAAGAAGTTGATTAGCCGGAACGTTAGTAAGAACATTTTCTTTTCCATCTAGCCATCTTACGACCAGTTTATCTACTTTTTCAGCCTGGCCCAAACCAAAATGTGCTACTGCTTCTGAACACGACATATAGCCTTTTACAGTTTCCATTTGTACATACTGTGTTACTCCATTCACAGTTGCATATACTTTTGCTCCCAAGCCTTGCGGATTTCCTTTATCTCCTTTTAACTGAACACGGAGATATTTATTAGTAAGCATTTTCTCAGAGTTATTTTTTGCTATGATGGCAGGGAAGTTTGCATTACTCATAATAAGATCAATGTCGCCATCCAGATCAAGGTCAGCGTAAGCTCCACCATAAGTCATAGAAGGATAGTAGAGGCCCCAATCTTCTCTCACATCATCAAAAGTAAGGTCGCCGTTATTTTTAAACATGGCGTTAGGCCATTGTAAAACTGAGTTATCAGGGAGTGTTTTTCTCAAGTCATAATAATCTGATGAATCTGATAAACGATTTGCCCTTGTAAGTTTGATATATACTTCCATTACATCCATGTGGCTGTCTTTGAGGAAGCCGTTTGTTACATACAAATCTTTCATCCCGTCATTATCATAGTCAGCAAACAAGGGGCTCCAGCTCCAGCCAGTAGTGCTTACACCTGATAAGTTTGCAATTTCTGAAAATTTACCCATGCCATTGTTCAACTGAAGGGCATTTCTGCCGTATTGCTGCAGGTAACCGGCATTAACCAAAGTACGCAGGAAGGTTTGTTTATTTGATTGCATGAAGGTTTTAGTTCCGTAGTTGCCTTCAATGTCCATGTCAACGGTGTACATTTCAAGAAGCCCGTCGTTATTGATGTCTGCGAGGTCAGTTCCCATCCCGTAGTAAGCAGTTTTTGTAAGCACTTCTCTACTCATTTCTTTAAACGTCCCATTACCCTGGTTTAAGTAAGTGTAGTCATGCATAATGTAGTCGTTACCAACAAATATGTCTTGCCAGCCATCATCATTAATATCTCCAGTTGTTACTGAAAGCCCGAAGCCATGGTTATTTATACCTACTTCTTTATGACATTCAGAGAACTTACCATTGCCATCATTGCGGTAGAACTTGTTACTCATGTTACTGCCTTCTTCCACCTTCTGATAGTTCTTTTGTTTGTTTTTATCTTTAAAGTCAGTGGGGTGAGTAACTATGTAAAGGTCAAGGTCTCCATCATTATCAGCATCAAAAAAGTTTGCACCGGTTGAGTAACTGTCGTCATCCAACCCGTATTCTGCTGCTTTTTCACTGAAAGTACCATCCTGGTTATTGATGTAAAGCAGGTTCTTTCTTTTTTCGGGTTCTTCGTAGCGCATGCGGCATACATACACATCCATCCAGCCATCTTCGTTCACATCAGCCATTGCTACCCCGCCGCTCCAGCCGGGCTTCTGGTTAATTCCGCACTTTTCAGTTACATCTTCAAACTGGAGATTGCCTTTATTGATATAAAGCCTGTCAGGCACTACATTTCCTGTGAAAAACAGGTCGGGAAGCCCGTCGTTATTCACATCTCCCACTGCTACACCCGCTCCGTTATAAGAATATCCGTAACGGTAATAATTTAACCCGAAGGTTTCTTTTAATTCATTGTTAAAATTAACACCAGTAGTAGCACCAGTGAGCAGGGTAAACAATTTGCCATTGTCTTTATCAAGTTCCACCACCTTACTCTGGTCAATATTCTCGGTAAATTTCCAATCTGTGATGTCATTGGTTTTCTTGTTTGAGGAGCAACTTATTGTTAAAATTGCGATAATTGTAGCGAAATAGGATAGTTTAAAGTTCATGTAGAGTATCTATAATTTTTAAGAAATGCAAAAGTATAGAGTATAGCAAGAAGTAATTGAGTTGCAATGTAAAATTTTTGTTAAGGTGACTATTAAATCTCTGTGTTTAAGATATTTTTGCACCTCAAACAATCATTTCAATCTTTAAATATTAAATCAGCTAAAACATGAAAAGTAAAAACGTACTTGCCTTACTTATGGCAGGGAGTGTATTGGTTTTATCGTCCTGTGGCGGATCCAAAGGCTCTGATGCAGCCAACCCGGATTTCAATTCTAAATCACAACCCTCCAGTGAACAATCTGCTGAATTCCTTATAGCATGGATGAAGCAGTTGTTTACTTATGTTGCCAGCGAACAACTCTCTCCACCAGTAGCCTCCAGGATGTATGCATACATTGGGGCTGCCATTTACGAAGCGCAGGTATGTGGGGCACCCTACCACCTTACACTTCAAAATCAGCTTAATGGATTGAATGACCTTCCAAGGCCTGATAAAGATTCAGTTTATGACTGGACTACCTGTGTGATGGAAGCTATTTACTATACCCAAGACGAAATGCTATCCCGCTACCTGACAGCAAGTATCAAAACTATTAATGAGCTACATGATGTACAGTTAGCAGAACGGGCTAAAACAGTTCCGGCTGATGTGCTTTCTCGTTCAAAAAAATACGGAAGAGACCTGGCGGATGCCATTATTGCCTGGAGTTCAGAAGATAATTTTGAAGAAACCCGCTATATGCAATATAAAGCTCCCACCCGTGAAGGACACCCTGAATATTGGCAACCCACAGATTTTAATCAAACAGCACTTGAACCTTTCTGGAATACACATAGGACTTTTTTTGTAAGATCTGCTGATCAGTGTGATATTAATATGAAGTTTCAATATAGTACTGATTCCTCATCTGAGATGTATAAACAGGCAAAGAAAGTCTGGATGACAGACAAAACACTCACCGAAGAGCAAAGAACCATTGCACAATTTTGGGCTGATGACCCGGGTGAAACCTTCACTCCTCCGGGCCACTGGATGTATATCATTGGCAACTTTGTGCAAACTGAAAAAATGAACCTTGACAGAGCTGCAGAACTTTATGCACTTACAGCCACAGCTATGGCTGATGCTTGTATCACAGTTTGGAATACAAAGTACAGGGTGAATCTGGTTAGGCCTAAAACTTACATTAATGAAACCTTTGAAGCAGGCTGGGAACCTTATGTAGAAACTCCGCCGTTTGCGGGCTACACCTCAGGTCACTCAGGATTTTCAGGAGCCGCTGCAGAGATTTTGACCGCTTTAATAGGCGATAATAAAGCATTCTTAGACTCATCACATGTGAAGATTGGTTTGCTGCCCAGAGAATTCCTATCATTCAGAATAGCAGCAGCAGAGGCTGCCAAGTCAAGAATGTACGGAGGTATTCACTTCGACTGTGATATTGATGATGGACTTGTTCAAGGAATTTGTGTGGGCGAATATGTCCTCAACGAAATAAAGGTGAGCACGAAACGCCAGGGAAGTGCAGCCCCTTCTTCGGGTGAGAAAAAGGAAAAGAAAGAGAAAGAAGAAGTTGTAACTGAAGAAGAACTTTAAAAACAAACTTAAAAAATCAGGTTTTCTAAAAAGATAATAACTATGAGAAATATTCTAAGAACATTCATTGCTATAAGTTTTCTTACGCTTGCAACACAGCAGGCCTCAGCCCAGGTTGTCATGAAAGAATACTTATCATCCAACCTTGACGGTAAGATTGACAATGCAAAGAACAACGGTGGTAAAGCACTTCATTACAGGCTCGAGTACAAAGAAACACAAGGTGCCAGAATAGGCTATACTCTCCACTTTTATAAAGATGCTGGCATGAGTAAGCCCTGGATAAGTTTCCCAGTTATCATGAGAAATCTACAATGGACATATTACATGGATGTGAGTATGGCGAAAGACAATGCAACAAAAGTTTTCGCTATGATCTACAAAAAAGACCTGCGATGGGCAAGAGTGAAATACTCCCCTCACACTGGCTGCGAAGGCACAAATCCAATAGTTTGGGAAAGGATCGACAAAGTAGAGGATTTTGCCTCACTCATAAAAAACACACTTACACAGATGGATAAAAATGTGAAGTTAAGTTGTTACGAAGCAAAATAATGAATTGAGAATTTCAAAAAAAGGCTGCCTTGTGCAGCCTTTTTAATTTTACACATATTTTTCCTAATAAAAATATTACAAATAAGTTATACAGTAGCTTTGCAGTGGAATGATTTATGCTGGGCAATGAAGTATCGTTTTCATCGTTAAATAGTTTGTATGAAAAAGTCAATTGAAAAGTTCATTCTTTCCTTATTCCTGATCTTATCGGTTTCTGTCCTGCATGCGCAGGTTACCCCTATTGACCCTGATGAAACCGAAGAGCCCGGAAATGATAAGAGTAAAGCCTCTGGGCAAACCGGTGAGAATAAAGGAATAAACAGATTCGTTTTTGGTGGAAATCTCGGACTGTCTTTCGGCAATTATACGTTTATTGACATTTCTCCAATTGTAGGATATAAAATTACCCCAAAACTTACTTCAGGGGTTGGGTTTATTTACCAGTATGAAAAGTATGTAGATCCTTACAACAATCCATTTAATTATGTGGACGATTACAAAGCCACAGTTCTTGGAGGAAAAGTATTTTCGCAGTATGACATCATCTATGGAGTTTTTGCCCATGCAGAGTATGAGGAACAATACCTGAAATATGAATTTCTAGAAACCCCTTATGATACAGGTAGTATAAAAATTCCTGCATTGTATGCAGGGGGTGGTTATAAACTTAAATTAGGAGAAAATTCCGCTTTGCAGATCATTGCTTTATATAATTTTCTTGCGAACAATAATGACCTTTTCTATGTTCAGCCCTGGACTTTCAGGATAGGTTTTTTAGGAGGTTTCTAAATGAATCATCCAACAGGAGGATGATACAGTTCCGGATGTTCTAAACGTTTCACAATTCCCTGCTCTATATCCGGCAAACTTTCAAATAACTGAAGACAATCTTCTATAACAAAATAAGTAGTTTGAAATTTATCTTTTATGTACGGAGTATCCAACACTTTCTCAACATTGTACTCAATCCTTTTGCTCGGTATTCCAGATTTCAAACAATAGATACTTTCACCCTGTGATGATAAAATTCCCGAACCGTAAATGCGCAACAAACCATTATCCCTGATTAGTCCGAACTCCACCGTGTACCAGTAGATTCTTGAAATTAATTCTACTGCAACTGGATTTTCAATATAACTCAATGCTATTTTGCTGAGGCCATACAGATAAGCGCAGTAGGTTTTATTGGTGAGTAAAGGCAAATGAGCAAAAACATCATGAAACATGTCAGGCTCTTCAAGATAATCAAGTTGATCCATGTTGCGCAGCCAGGTACTAGCAGGAAATTTCCTGTTCTTCAGCAATTCAAAAAATTCTTTGTTACCTATTAACCCCGGCACCACCACAGCATTCCAGCCTGTTAGGGTCTCAAGGCGTATATTAAACTCATCAAACTTTGGTATGCGGTCAGCTGTAAAATGAATAGCTTCTATGCCACTCATAAAAACATCAGCAGCCCTGTCTTTAAGGAGTGCCATTTGCCTGTCGAACAAAATTTCCCATACTTTAAAGTGCTCAGAAGTATATTGATTGTAATCCTGTTCTAAAGGCTTATCTGTTAAAATTTCCATAACCAGTTATCAAATGTACCTGACTAACGCAAAATGCAGCGCATGTATTTTTCAACAAAATGTGAAGTAAAGAAATTCAGTAAATATTACCTGATTATCACTTCTTTTACTACCCTCTCTCCCATCTCCTCATTCAGTCGCTCCATAATATTTTCTTTATTGAAGTTGAGGTCTTGTTTAAGAGGGGCAGATGTAAGAAAGATATATAACCTTCCGTCTTTCAACTTAATGTCACTGGTATAGTGGGCTATTGTTTTACCCATCACCTTCATCCAAAGGTCTTTCACCTGCACTTCATGCACTTTGTTTTCAAGATGAAAAGCCTTTAAGAAATCTTTAATAGCAGACCCTACAGGTTGTTCATTAGCCTTTCGCATTCCTGTAAAGTTAGTTGATTTTATGTAGGTTATTGCAATACTTCACCCTGAAAAATCCGGATGTGCTGGAATTCAACATCGGCTTCCGTTAAATACTGAATCGAGCGATGCTCATCAGCGTCTGTAATAAAAATTTGGTCAAAAAACTCCGCTTTCAAAAGTGTAAAGAGAACATGCAACCTCTTTATATCTAACTTTTCAAAAATATCATCCAGTAGGAGAATTGGTTTTTTCTGAGTGACTTGAAAAATCTTTGTACCCAAAACCAACTTCAGGGAAATGAGAAAAGATTTAATTTGCCCCTGGCTACCGTTTTCCTTCAGGGAAAACCCATCAATAAAAAAAAGCAGATCATCCTTGTGAATGCCTGCTGTCGTCCGCTGTGCAGCAATGTCTTTTTCTGTGTTTTGTTTCAGCAGTTTTAAGTGCACTTCTTCAGAAAGTTGTGAATGATATGTGATTGTTGGGATTTCTTTTTCTGAACTGAAGGCTCTGTACATAAGCTCAAATTCTTTCCTGAATCCATCAATAAAATTTTTTCGGGTTTCAAAAATAAAATCTCCCCGCTCTGCAAGTTGTCTGTTCAGAACATCCAATAAAGCGTTATCTCTCTTACCCTGTTCAGAAAATTGTTTTAACAAAGTGTTGCGCTGAGATAAAATTTTATTATACTCTATCAGTTTCTTCAGATACATGGTGTCCATTTGCCCAATAGCAGCATCCAAGAATCTTCTGCGTTCTTCGCTTCCACCGTTTATTGTTTCCACATCACCAGGGGCAATCATTATCACCGGTATCAACCCAACATGGTCGCTGAGTTTTTCATACAATACATCATTTTTAAAAAACTCTTTCTTCTTATCCGGGTGAAACTTTGCTGTAATTGTAAATGTTTCATCGCCTGCAGAAAAACTCCCATCCAGCCTGAAAAAATTTTCACCATGCAAAACAAGGAGGGCGTCTTGCCTGATAAAAAAACTTTTACAGAGACATAAATAATGTACAGCGTCCATCAGGTTAGTTTTACCACTGCCATTATTGCCATTTATCAGTATAAAATGCTTTTGAAACTTTAACTCTAACTGCCTGTAATTCTTATAGTTGGAAAGCTTTAAATGCCTGAGGTACACTGTTAGTAAATTACGAGTTTGTTTCTTTAACTTTGCCACCTGTTTTTTAAACCATGTTGGCAGAAGTAATTATTGACCGCTCAAAAATAACGAAAGAAACCTACCTTACCTGGTATACCCTGATGCAGCGCATGCGCCGATTTGAAGAAAAAGCCGGGCAAATGTATGGGCAGCAAAAGATCAGAGGTTTTTGCCACTTATATATAGGGCAAGAGGCTGTTGCGGCAGGTACTATTTCAGCGATCAGGCAGCAAGATCCCATAATTACTGCTTACCGTGACCACGGACTGGCAATAGCCAAAGGCATGAGTATGAATGAATGCATGGCAGAATTATTCGGAAAAGCAACAGGATGTACTAAAGGCAAAGGCGGTAGTATGCATTTCTTTAGCAAGGAACATAATTTTTTCGGTGGCCATGGAATTGTGGGAGCGCAAATTCCGCTAGGTGCAGGAATTGCTTTTGCTGAGAAATATAAAGAAACAGATAATGTATGTATTTGTTTTTTTGGAGACGGAGCTGTACGCCAAGGCGCATTGCATGAAACATTTAATATGGCTATGCTTTGGAAACTCCCTGTGGTGTTTGTTGTTGAAAACAACGGGTATGCGATGGGAACTTCAGTAGAACGTTCCACGAATATGCTTGACATGTATAAAATAGGTTCTGCTTTCGACATGCCTTCATACCCTGTTGATGGAATGGACCCGGAGGCAGTGCATAACGCTATGTATGAAGCTGTGGAAAAAGCAAGACTTGCTCAAGGGCCTACATTTTTGGAAATAAGAACTTATCGGTACAAAGGTCACAGTATGAGCGACCCGCAGAAATACAGAACAAAAGAAGAAGTGGAAGAATATAAAATGCGAGATCCATTAGAAACCACAAAGCAAAAAATTATTGAGAGAAAATACGCAACAGAACAGGAAATAGAAATGATAGATGAAAGCATTGAAGAAGAAGTAAATGCCTGTGTACAGTTTGCAGAGGAAAGCCCCTGGCCGGCAGATAATGAAGTATATAAAGACATTTACCTGCAACAAGACTATCCGTTTATAAAAGATTAATTCATTCATAAAGAACATGGCAGAGAATAAAACAACAACAGGACAAGTTGAACCACAGGCAAACCAGGATTTATATCAAAAGGTTGAGAATACTTTTTTAAAGTACCGGAATTATATTATTGGAGTTTTAGCTTTGATAATCCTTGGCATTGGAGGATATTTCGGTTACAAAGAATTGTACCTGAAACCCAAGGCACAACAAGCGGGTAAAAAGATCCCTTTTGCGCAAAGCCTATTTGCTACCGATTCATTCCAGGTGGCTTTAAATGGTGATGGAATTAATGATGGCTTTTTGCAAATTGCTGATGAATATGGAATGACAAAAGCTGGTAATCTTGCAAAATATTACAGCGGTATTTGTTACCTAAAGGCAAAAGATTTTGACAATGCAATCAAGTATCTGGAAAAATTCAATCCACCTACTGATGAACTTGCAGGCCTAACCAATCTGAATCTCGGCCATGCATATGCAGAAAAGGAAGATTATGCAAAAGCTATTGTTTTTTACAAGAAAGCCGGTGAAGTTTCAAAAAGTGATTACTATTCTCCTCTTTATTATAAAATTGCCGGCGACCTGATGGTGATGCAAAGTGATTTTAAAGGAGCTAAAGAAGTATTTGAACTCATTAAAAGAGAATACCCACTCAGCGAACAGGGAGCAAATATTGATCTTGATATTGCATATACATCGGCAAAGTTGGGTGAATAACATAGCATGTCAACCCGCAACAAAAATTTATCTTCTTATGCGGAGGGAACGATTCCGTCGGGCGCTGATTTTACTATAGGAATCGTAATTTCAGAATGGAATCATGAGATAACTGATGCTTTATATGCAGCATGCCTCAATACTTTACTGCAGAATCAAACAACAAAAGAAAAGATCATCACAGTAAAAGTACCGGGAAGCTTCGAATTGCCTTCCGCAGCGCAAATGCTTTTGGAAAGCAGGGAACTGGATGCAGTAATTTGCCTTGGCTGCATCATTAAAGGTGATACAAAACATGATGAATACATCTCCAATGCAGTAGCACAAGGGGTTATGATGGTAAGTATTGATTATTCTACTCCCGTAATTTTTGGTGTACTAACTACTGATAATTTAGAACAAGCTAAAGAAAGAGCAGGCGGCAAACACGGCAATAAAGGCGATGAAGCTGCTGTTACTGCATTAAAAATGGCTGCAGTAAGGCAGAACCTCATTTGATTATTTTGTTCATTTTTGTGTGATGAAACTCATTTCCATCAATGCCGGGCTTTTTAAATTAGATGGCGGCGCCATGTTCGGCGTTGTGCCGAAAAAGATTTGGAAAAACCTGGTTCCTCCTGATAAAAATAATCTTTGTACCTGGAGTATGCGATGTCTGCTGGTAGATGTGGGGGAAAGAAAAATATTAATTGACTGCGGCATGGGCGATAAGCAGGATACAAAGTTTTTCTCCCATTATGAGCCGCATGGCGAGCAACTCATCACATCTCTGACAAGTCATGGCTATTCCCCGGATGATATCACGGATGTATTTCTCTCACATCTTCATTTTGATCATTGCGGCGGAGCTGTTGTAAAAACTAATAACGGAAAATTAATTCCTGCATTTGCCAATGCAATTTATTGGAGCAATGAGAAACACTGGAACTGGGCGACAACACCCAATGTAAGGGAAAAAGCATCTTTCCTAAAAGAAAACTTTTTTCCGCTAATTGAACAGGGTGTAGTAAAATTTGTAAAATCGGAGGAGGAAGAAATAATTCCTGGTTTTACAACTCTCTGGGTACATGGCCATACAGAAAGTATGATGCTTCCCGTGATCCGTTCAGGAGAAAAAACATTAGTCTACATGGCTGATCTCATACCCAGCTATGCGCATATTCCCCTTCCGTATGTGATGGGTTATGATGTACGCCCCCTGATGACATTGCATGAGAAAGAAACATTTCTTAAAACAGCTTTAGAAAAAAATTATACCTTGTTTTTTGAACATGATGCGGCGCATGAATGCTGCAACTTGCAACGCACAGATAAAGGCATTCGCCCGAAAGATTTTTTTACTGTTGACAATTGGTAATGTATTGCTTACATGCCTGTAAGTGCCTATCTTTGCTCACTCTTTGGCGAGGTAGCTCAGCTGGTTAGAGCGCAGCACTCATAATGCTGAGGTCGGGAGATCGTGCCTCCCCCTCGCTACTAAATATTGCCGGACGAAAGTCCGGCATTTCTTTTAATTTCGCTCACAATGGAACTTTTCATTCACATTTTGATAGGCGCTGTTATTGGAGGGTTAATAACCTGGATCATCCTGAAACTGGTATTTGAAAAAAATTCTGTTCCGAAAAAAGAGTATGATGAAGTGGAAAAAAAGTTGAATGAAGCTAATTTTCTAATTGGAAAACTTGAAGAAAGGAATACAACGCTTGCCGATGCAGAAAAAATGTTTGATGAAAAATTAGAAAACAAATTTAAAGTGCTGGCAAATGAAATTTTTGATGATAAAAACAAAAAGCTGAAAGAAGAAAACCAGCAAACAATAAAACAAATTCTTGATCCGCTGGGTACAGATATAAAGGATTTTAAACAAAAAGTTGAAGATTACTACATTAAAGAATCCAATCAAAGGTTTTCTTTACAAACAGAAATAAAGAAACTTTTTGATCTCAATCAACAGCTAAGTGGTGATGCCAAAAACCTTACGAAAGCTCTGACCGGCGATACAAAAGCAATGGGAAACTGGGGCGAAGAAATTTTGGAACGCATCCTGGAAAAAGCCGGCCTGATCAAGGGAAGGGAGTATCTTATACAAGAGAGTTACAGGAATACAGAAGGATCGCTTTTGAGACCAGATGTTATTGTAAATCTACCTGATAACCGATGCATTGTTATTGACTCAAAAGTGTCCATTACGGCATATGAGAAGTTTATATCGTCTGAAGAAACTGAAGATCAAAAAAGGTTCTTGAAGGAACATGTCAATTCCCTCTACAATCACATTGAAGGGCTTTCTAAAAAGAATTATTCAGATTTACTAGGTGAAAAAAGTCTTGACTTTGTATTTATGTTTGTACATGTGGAACCGGCATATTATACTGCACAGCAAAGCGATCCTGATATATGGCATTATGCTTATTCAAAAGGCATCATATTAGTAAGTCCAAGCATCTTAATTTCTGCTATGAAACTAATAGCTGATCTTTGGAAACGGGATAAGCAAAGTAAAAATGCAATTGAAATTGCGGAAAGAGGAGGATTATTGTATGACAAGTTTGTGTCTTTTGTAGAAAAACTCAGGGACATAGGATTCCATCTAAACAAATCACAAAATAGTTACAAAGAAGCAATTGAACAATTAAGTGAAGGAAGGGGAAACCTTGTGCGGCAAGCCGAACAATTGAAACAACTCGGAGCTAAAACAAAAAAAGAGATGCCTGAAAAATTGCTTGAGAGAAGTAATGAGAGTGATGATGAGGTCAACCTCTGAAAAAACTTACTTCTTCCCTCAAATCTACTATCGCATTCTCCTTTTGTAATTTCAGAACCTTCTGCAAGTATGTTTCTTTAAACTTTTTATATTGTTCAAGTTCAGGGAAAAAAGGTTTATGTTGCATAGCAGTCTTTATTTCATCAACCTGCTTCATTATATTATATGTACTTTCATCAATACAAGCGTTTTGAAACTTTTCAAAAATATAATCCACTGCAATAGTATTCGGGTGCAGCATATCTTCAGCATAGAAACGATAATCCCGCAAATCATCCATCATCAGTTCATAAGCCGGAAAGTAAGTTGTGTTCACTGAGTTTTTTATCACTTCATGAATTGAAGCAATCAATATTGCCTTGCTATGCATATTTTCCGCAGCCCCATCTTTTAAATGACGTACAGGGCTTACCGTAAAGATTATACTCAGCTGTGGATTGAATTTTTGTAACTCATTCACTAACTTGTGAAACAAATCATTTACTTCAGAAAAATGTAATTGTCTTTTATCAAAAAGATTTGCCGGCTGTTTATGGTTATTCGCAACTATTTTTCCGTTTGATTTTAAAACATATACTCTTGCAGTTCCGGGTGTCAGTACAAGATGTGTGGCGGTTTTCAGAAATTCATACCCATCAAGAATTGTTTTGTTCATCATGTTCAGCATCATTTCCTTGTCAGGATGGCTGATACGGCTATGCATGTAAAAACTCCTGTAAATACCACCTTCCTGGAAAATATCAGCTTCAGAGAAGACTCGTTTACTCAGAATCATTTGCAATTCTTCAAGAAGGGAGAATGGATTATAAATAATGCCGAATGGGTTACTGAGAACGGAAAATTTGTACCGTTTGAGTTTCTCAGAAATATTTTCACTAAAACAAGACCCTGCAAAAATCAACCTTGAATTGTAATTAATCTTAGGGTTAATTTCTGCCGGGGAAAAGGTTATTCTGAAAGTGTTTTGCATTTAGCCATAAAATTACAACCCTAGAAAGAAAAACATTCTATTTTTACAAGTGAGAATATCTCTTTTGAAAAAGTTTTTACAAATATCAATTACCGGCAATTCTGATGCAAGTCTTGCGGAAATGATGCAGGCATATTTGATGTTTTACCTGAAAGGAAAGTATTCTATACAGGTAACACCAATAATCAACCGGATTCCACACCCGCTTGCAATACAAGTGATGCTTGAAGATGGTGTTGACATTTCTATTCCTTCTATATTTAAGAGCTCGCAACTATCTACCATTGAAATAACTTATAACAATACACCCCTGAATCCCATAACATTTATTTTCAGCGACCCGTTTACATCATCAAGTTATAATACCATTCTTGAAAACTTCAGAATTGCAAGGGAGGAAGTAAAAAAAGCAAGTATAGAAATTGCGGGTAAAATCCTCCAAGAAGTTTAAAATGCCATTGCATTGAACAGCACAGGAATGTTTTCACCATTTGTAAAGTAAAACGTAAAAGTACCTTCAGCACCATTATTTTTTACTACACCACTAAATTCACATTTTGTTATAGAGTTTTTAGTTGCTGAAGATTTTGAGGCAGAATTAGTAGAGGAACTTTTATCGGGAATGAATGTGATTAGTATCTTCCTATCTTTCTCTGAAAAAGTTTGCGTATGTTTTGAAAATTTTTGCTGAGCATAGGGGCTGCTGCTCCCAAATTTCAAGCTAAAACTCATGTCAGCATCTCTAAAGGCAATCTGCCTGATTTCCTGCTTCATTGTAACTCCAACATCAAATGTAAGTATGAACAAAAAATCCTTGATTGATATGCCGTTTGCTGTGTATGGTTGAAGATCAAAGTAATAGTCCTGCTTCTTATATATCAGGCTAGGGTCAGTTTTTTTTAACCCGGTATCAATGGGATGCAGTACACTGAATTCTTTACGCACAGGGGTTTCCGCCTTCACTGAAAAAACTACAAGACCCAACAGGATTACTGTGAAAATAATTTTCACACAAACTCTGGTCGCAGCTTCTAAAGCCCTTAAGCTCCTTTTTGTCATTGAAAAAATGTTGTTACGTAAAATTGTACCATATTTAGCGGTTGAAAAACTGTGTGAAGAATTCTGTTTGCAAAACAACGCAATAGGTGTGATTAAAATTGTAGCATTCATGATTATTTTTTCACTTATTTTTAACACTGTATTTAAAACCAATCATGCCATTACAAGAAGAAATGGAAAAACAGGGTAATTTCCTGTTTCGATACCGGGGTTCATTACCCTTAGTCTTACTAGTTGTTGCTTGCATTGTGTTTGTTAATGTTGCTAAAACATCGGTTATTCCTTGTTGGTTTCCTTTTGTTTGTTTTGCGATAAGTTGTCTCGGATTAATAACTAGAATTTATACTGTTGGGCACACACCCAAAAACACATCAGGTAGAAATACAAAAGAACAAATAGCTGACGAAGTGAATACAACAGGAATTTATTCTACCGTACGTCACCCGCTTTATGTAGGAAACTTCTTTATGTGGCTTGGTGCAGGCATGCTTACTTATCACTTCTGGTTCATCCTATTTTTTGTTGCCTTTTACTGGATCTATTACGAACGTATCATGTTTGCCGAAGAACAATTTCTACGAAAAAAATTCGGAGAACTATACACAAGTTGGGCTCAAAACACACCGGCATTTATTCCGGCATTTTCAAAATTCATCCCGCCGAAATACCCTTTCAGCATGAAGAAAGTTTTGCGCAAAGAAGTAAATGGCTTTATGAATGTGTTTATTGTGTTCGCCATATTCGACCTCATTGGTTTTTATATTTTGCACAATTCTTTTGGAATTGAAAACTATTTCTGGGTTGGCGGCTTTGCAACCTGCCTGGTGGCATATCTGATCATTAAAATACTATCAAAAAATACAAAGCTGGTTTCTGATGCAAGTCGGGTATAAATATCACAAACCCTTTGTTTACATAGATTTCTGCGTCTGTTAATTGTAAAAAAATAAGGCATTTATAGCAGTTACTTTTTCATTACATCTTTCTGCGTAATTTCGCAGCAGTTTATGAAAAAAATATTATCCGGGATACTTTTCCTGATTTGCATTTCCAGTAAAATATTTACTCAATCCGGCGACGTTAGAGGTTTTGTTTATGAAGAAAAAACAGGCGAGCCTGCCATTTTTCTGAATGTAATACTAAAGGGAACCGATAAAGGTGCAGCTACAAACGAAGACGGTTTTTTTTCCATTGCCAATGTACCTGTTGGAAGTTATCTTGTTCAAATAACCAGCGTTGAATTTGATACACTTGAACAAAGCATTTCTGTTGAAGTAAACAAAATATTAGACCTGAAGTTGTACCTCAGCAAGTCAGACAAAATATTAAATACAGTTACAGTATCTGCCCAAACACAAGCAAAACTTACAGAAGTAAAAATTTCAACAATTCCTATCACACCAAAACAAATTCAAAGGCTACCTTCAGTTGGTGGTGAACCTGACCTTGCCCAGTATTTACAGGTTTTGCCAGGTGTGATCTTTACCGGTGACCAGGGTGGTCAATTATACATAAGGGGTGGCTCTCCTATTCAAAATAAAGTATTGCTGGATGGTATGGTAATCTACAATCCTTTTCATTCCATCGGTTTGTTTTCAGTTTTTGAAACGGATATCATCCGAAGTGTTGATGTATATACTGGTGGGTTTAGTGCAAAGTATGGTGACAGGATCTCAGCAGTAGTTGATATCACAACAAGAGATGGAAATAAAAATGAGACTGACGGTGAAGTTTCCGTAAGCCCTTTTTTAGCAAGAGTATTGCTGGAAGGCCCGCTTAAAAAAAGCGAAAACCCACAGGAAAGCAGTATTACTTACCTTCTCACTGCAAAACATTCTTATCTGAATAAAACTTCTCCCGTTATCTATTCTTATGTGAACGACAGTATCGGAATTCCCTATCAGTTCACTGACGTATACGGGAAACTTTCTTTCAATTCACCGTCAGGAAACAAAGTGAATTTTTTCGGATTCAACTTCAGGGACAGTGTAACTTATAGTAATGTAACGCAATTTAACTGGAACACTGTAGGCGGGGGAACAAACTTTGTAATTGTACCGGCAGCCTCCAATGTTCTAATTGAAGGTGTTTTTGCATACTCTAATTACAAGATTACTCAAACCGAAGCAGAGGAAAAACCAAGAAATAGCGAAGTTGGTGGGTTTAATGGTGGTGTTGATTTTACTTACTTCATACCTGACGGTGATATTCAGTACGGGTTTGAAGTTATAGGATACAAAACGGACTACAACTTTTATAACCGGCTGGGCCTGATTTATCAAAGCAAACAATTTACAACAGAACTCGGCGCATTTGTAAAATACAGGAAGGTTTTTGCAAAGAGGTTTATAATGGAGCCGAGTATACGTTTTCAATATTATTCATCTCTTGGAGAATTTTCACCCGAACCTAGAGTGGGGTTGAAATATAATCTGACAGACAAAATCCGGATAAAATTTGCAGGAGGTTTCTATTCTCAGAATTTAATTTCAACAAAAAGCGACAGGGATATTGTAAATCTTTTCTCGGGCTATTTGTCGGGACCTGAAGACGATTTGTTTACTATTGATGGTGACGAAGCGACATCAAGTTTACAAAAAGCAACACATGCCATCGGTGGGATAGAATTCGACGCAACCGATTATATTGAAATCAATCTTGAGCCTTATATAAAATATTTTAACCAACTTATTGAGATTAACCGAAACAAAATAGTACCCTCTGATCCTGACCTGGCAACAGAAACAGGCCAGGCCTCAGGAATTGACCTTTCCATCAAATATGATTACCGGAAATTATATGTCTGGATTGCTTACTCAATCGGCTTTATTACAAGAAATGATGGTGAACAGGTTTATCCTCCGCATTACGACAGGAGGCATAATATGAACGTAGTTACAACCTATACTTTTGGGAAAGAAGACAGCTGGGAAGCCAGCGGGCGCTGGAATTTCGGCAGCGGCTTCCCGTTTACTCAAACTGCAGGTTTTTATGAATACATTGATTTTTTTGATGGTATAAGCACCGACTATACTTCTGCAAACGGCACACTTGGGATTATTTATGATGAAGAATTAAATGGCGGACGTTTACCCTACTACCACAGGTTAGACGTTGCAGTAAAAAAACATCTTTATTTTTTTGATGAAAAAAACAGACTCGACATTACTGCAAGTATCACCAATGTATATAACAGGGAAAACATTTTTTACTTCGATCGCATAAGATATGAAAGGGTAAATCAGTTGCCAATACTCCCTGCGCTGACATTGAGTTATGGTTTTTAATGAACATTTTTAATATATGATTAACTGAGTAAATAATTTTCCCCCTCAGTTATTAAGTAAAAAGCTTTCTTTGTAAAGACTTCAAGTCATTCTAACGAATAAATAGTTAACCAATTCCTGGGTTTACATGTTCTTCATATAAAGGAATGAAAACTCACACTTGAGTTTGTTGCGTTTCCTAAAACCTTTTTATGGAAATGTAAATTGGAAATGTATTCTACCTTCCTTCACCTCAATATAAACTTTTTGGTATATAAAGTTTCCTGTAAGGTACAACAAGCCAGGTAGACTCCTTTTGGTAATTCCTTGTGTTGGAAAATATATTCGTTCTCGCCAGCAGGTATGAAATCAAAATAAAATTCCTGCACTATTCTCCCATCAATCGTTTGTAAGTGCATCTTAGCTTTCGAAATGCTTGTTGTGAGTATTTGAAATATGATGTTACTCCGGGTGATAAGTATGCTAACATTATCCTGAAGCGTAACATTTTGAGGAATGGAAGTGCTAAAACATTCCAATACTTCTGCCGCCGCCCTTGCCCCGCTCTCAAGTGCACCATGCACCGTAGATGGATGATTATTATTTGTTGCCTCGCCTGCAAAAAAAACTTTACACTCTACGTTTGAAGCAAGGTCAAGCCTGCGGGAATCGGTTTCGGAATTATAAGTGTTTGGAGCAGGATATGTATAACTTCCTTTTATGAAAGGTTCTTTTATCCAATCCTGAATAACCGCATCAACATATTTTTCACTTGCCTCGCCATCAAACAAGGTATCAAGTTCCGTAAGAATTACATCAATTGCGTCGTCACCCAGGCTGCTGAGGTAGTCAGCCC
>JBJXHH010000067.1:0-5808 GCA_046160675.1 Chitinophagales bacterium | reverse complement strand
AGATTCCTGTTCCTGATCCGAGTGAAGCGGTAGAAAATTTATTTCTAACCTTCCCTGAAGGAACAGTAAATAAAGGTTCTACATGGGAAAAAACATTACCTTCTTCTGTACAGGGTTTGCCTATACTTATATATAATACCTATACAATCACGGAAAGGGACAGCGGGATCGCCTTTATTAAATTCACTTCAAAAATTTCCCTGAATAAAAAGGAAATTCCAGCAGAATTTTTGCCACAAGTGGAAGGGTTAACTTTAAAAGGTACTGTAAGCGGAACTATGCATGTAGAAGAATGGAGCGGATGGACTAAAAATGCTGACGCCATCCAAAACATTACCATTGCCCGTGAATATGAAGGCCAAAATATTTCTACTCGAATCAACGGCACGATTGCTGTAAAATCTAAGTAAGTTTTGCGGAGTAAAAGATATATTTTCATTGCAGGAATCGCAACCCTGTTTGGCATTGGCGGTGCAGGCATTTTTCTTCTGATGTTCTTTCATAATAAAACCGTTACACAAATCTTTTTTGAATCCCCTTTGTCCATCTTGCATCAAAGCATGGCAGGAATTAGTTATGGGCTACTTTCTTCTTTTTTGCTTGTGTTTTTGCTTCGAAGGAAATTTCTTTCAAATACTAAAAATTTTTTCAGTCGTCTGATTTCTAAATTTCGTGTAAATTATTTTGATGTTTTTTTTCTATCCTTTTGTGCCGGGGTGGGGGAAGAAATTTTTTTTCGGGCCGCAATTCAGCCCTGGCTGGGTATTTGGCTTACCTCACTTCTATTTATTGGGTTACACGGTTACTTGAACTTGAAAGATAAGCCCCTGTTTATTTACGGTGTGGTTCTGTTTTTTGTAAGCCTTGGTTTCGGGTTTCTGATGGAATATGCAGGGCTTTGGTCAGCAATGATTGCGCATTTTTTAATTGACGTTTTACTGTTATCAGAATTAAAGAAGAAGTCTCTACTTCAAGGTACTTAAATCGTATTTTTTTTTGCAGGGTATGGAATTTGCCTCAGCCCCTCATCTCCTTTCAAAATTTCAGATACCTTTATAAAATGAATTACAACAAGATTTTTTTATTCGCTTTAGCGTTTTTTGCAGCGCTTTTTATTACAGCAATGAGTTCTAAAAATGTATCACTCACCCCCGCAGACTTTGAGGGGTATGAAAAAGCATGGGAAGCTGTGCAGAAGCTTGAAAACGAAGGTTTGCCGCAATCTGCTTTGGAAAAGGTGGAGGAGATTCTTGTTTTTGCGAAGCAGGAAAAAAACAGCGAACAAACTATAAAAGCCATCATTCATAAATGCAAGTACACGGTGCAGGTGCAAGAAGATGGTAATGTAAAAGCAATTCAGATTGCTGAGGAAGAGTTGACAAGCCTTCCTGGAGAAAGCAAACCTGTTTTGCAATCTCTCCTTGCAGAAATGTACTGGAATTTTTACCAGCAGAACCGCTGGCAATTCATGAACCGAACACAAGCTGTCACTTTTAAGAATGATGATATTCTCACCTGGGATATAACAACACTTTTTGAAAAAACAAGAAGTTTATATGTTGCATCGCTTGAAAATGCAGAAGCATTAAAACAAACCCCTATAGTAAAGTATGATGATATTTTAGTGAAGGGTGATGAATATGCAAGATTAATGCGCCCAACTGTATATGATTTTATTGCGCACCGTGCTTTGGATTTTTTAATGAACGATGAAACGTATCTCAATCAACCAACTTATAATTTTGAAGTAACCGATGCAACAGTTTTTGCTGATGACAAAACATTTGCAAATCATAAATTTCAATCAACAGATTCTGTAAGCAGGAAATTGCTTGCGCTGCAAATTTTGCAGGAGCTTACTAATATGCATTTGCAGGATCCGTACGCAACAGCAATTACAGATGTGAATTTAAAACGCCTGCAGTTTGCAAAGGAAAATGCGAGGCTTGAAAATAAAGAAACACTTTATATTGAAAGCTTGCTTGCGCATGATAAAAAATATGAACGGGACAGCAGCAGCACAAGATATTTATTTGAGATCGCAAATTATCATCACAGCCTTGCATCAAAATATCAACCCTTAGTTTCTGATGCATATAAATTAGAAAATAAAACAGCAATTGAAATCTGCAACAAGGCAATACAGCGGGCGCCGGAAAGTTTCGGGGCAAGAAATTGTGCCGGATTAAAAACACAAATTGAATACAAGTCTTTACAGGTTACTGCGGAAAAAGTTGTAGTACCCGGCTTGCCGTCAAGAATGCTTGTGAGCTGGAAAAATGTAAATACAACATACATTAAAATTGTAAAACTTACCGAGCAGGACAGGGCAAATACGTATCTCATCAACACAACAGAAAAAATTACTTATTATTCGAAACTCCCTGCTGTAAAGAGCTGGACACAAACTCTTCCTGATGATGGCGATCATAACCAGCACAACGTTGAAATAAAAATTCCTGATTTAAAAGTTGGATCTTATGTTTTGATGATAAGTGAGACCAAAGATTTTGCGCTGATGAACAATGGTGTTGCTGTTGCACAATTCTGGGTAAGTAATATTTCTTATATAGAAAACAGAATAGATGACGGCAATATGGAATTTTATGTGTTGGACAGAACAAGCGGTGAACCACTGAAAGGTGCACAAATTCAATCTTACAAAAAGGATTATGATTATACTACAAGAAAATACAATAAGAATAAATCGAAAACATATAAAACAGATGACAAAGGATATTTTAAATTAGATGAGTACGTTGGTAGAGATTATCAATACATCAGTTTTAAAATTTGTTGTAACGGTGATACACTAGATATTGACAATGATTTTTATCTGAACAACCCTTATAGAAATAATGAAACAAGCAGACTCACAACCTATTTTTTCACAGACAGAAGTATTTACCGTCCGGGGCAAACAATTTATTTCAAAGGCATCATGGTGCAGCAGGATGAAAGTAATAAACCTGTCAATCTTGTAATGAACAGAAAAACTACAGTAACATTTTATGATGTAAATAGTCAAAAAGTTTCTGAACAGCAACTAATATCAAATGACTATGGAAGTTTCTCAGGAAGCTTTACAGCACCAACAGGTTTACTGAACGGCGAAATGCTTATTAGTAATGAATATGGCAATGTGTATGTTTCAGTAGAAGAATACAAACGCCCGAAATATTATGTTGAGTTTGAAGAAGTGAAAGGAAGTTTTGTTTTGAATGATACAATAACTGTAATAGGAAATGCAATTGCCTACGCAGGAAATAATATTGACAATGCAAAAGTTTCCTATCGGGTTGTGCGTAATGCAAGCTTCCCTTACTGGTATGATTACTTTTGGTGGAGACCTTACCCTTCATCGCCGCAAATGGAAATTGCGCATGGCGAAACAGTAACGAATGCAAGTGGAAAATTCAGTATTGATTTCAAAGCAATTCCCGATGCATCTATTTCAAAAGATCAAAAGCCGCAGTTTACTTACACCGTGTATGCTGATGTAATTGACCTGAATGGCGAAACAAGAAGCGGGCAGGCAAGCGCAAGCGTAGGTTATATTTCTCAACTCATTGAAGTTTCTGTTCCGCAAACCATAAGCAGGGATTCTATTCAGAAGATTTCTATCAAAACAACTAATTTGAATTATGCTTTTGAACCAGCCGCAGGAACTATCACTATTCATAAATTAAATTCCCCTGATCGATTGTTCAGGAACAGGCTCTGGGTGCAGCCCGATACATACATTATCAGCGAAGAAGAATATTACAAACTCTTTCCGCATAATGTTTATAAAAATGAAAATGATGAACGCAACTGGCAGCTTGGAAAACAAACTGCGCAAATAAATTTTAATACTGCTGATACAAATATTATTGAACTTGATCCTTCGAAATGGGAAGATGGGTTTTACAAACTGGAACTGCAATCAACTGATAAAATAACCGGCGAGGAAATTAAAAAAGAACAATATTTTTTCGTTCGTTCAGCAACAGGAAAATTTGTTCCTGAAAAATATTTGTATTCACCTGAAACATATTTTACTTCAGCGGTTGGAGAAGCTGTGAACTTAAAAATAAGTTCTGCAACAGATGTTCATGTTTTATATGTTTTGCATTTCAGGGATAAGATCATTGAAAGCAGGTGGATTGATCTTAAGGAAGAACAAAAAACAATTCCTGTTACAATTAAAGAAGAATACAGGGGCGGCTTGCAGGCGGAAATTATTTTTATAAAAGATAACCAGGTGCATCAGCAAACATGGAATATCAATGTGCCGTGGACTAACAAAGATCTGAAAGTTTCTTTTGAAACATACCGCAACAAATTAGAACCCGGCAGCAAAGAAACATGGAAAATAAAAATTGAAGGAAATAATGGAGAAAAAGTGGCGGCAGAATTTCTTGCAAGTATGTATGATGCAAGCTTAGATGCTTTCAAATATCATGGCTGGAATTTTTTATCCTGGCCATCTTATTACAATTATAAATATTGGGGAGCAAGTGATGCTTTCGGCACGGCGCAAAACTACGGCTGGTTTGATACCTGGAATAAATATGTAAATTTTTCTTCTTTCAGTTATGATTATTTGAATTGGTTCGGGTTGAATTTTTATCAAAATAATTATTATGAGAGAGGCGGTGATGTGATGTTTATGATGGATTCCGCAGCACCTGAAATGGCAGAAAAAGAAGGCGCTGAAGAATATGCTAACGGAAAACTGAAAGCTGCTGATAAATTAGAAGAGGTGCAGGTGTCAATGGCTGGGAACTCTTCTGAGACAGTTACTCAAGCTACAAATCAACTCACAGATGTGATAGTACGCAGCAACTTAAATGAAACTGCATTTTTCTACCCGCATCTTGAAACAGACAGCACAAGCGCTGTGATATTTTCTTTCACAATGCCCGAAGCATTAACGAAATGGAGCTTCATGGGCATTGCACATACAAAAGATTTGCAAAGCGGCATGCTAAATTATCCCATCATCACACAAAAAGAATTGATGGTGGTACCGAATGTGCCGAGATTTTTGAGGGAGGGTGACGAAATATTTCTCACAGCAAAAGTGAGCAGTTTAACTGATAGTCTCTTAAACGGAATGGCTTCACTTGAAATTTTTGATGCCGTAACGATGCTCCCGCTTGATGCACAATTTGCGAACTTAAATAAAATGATCCCCATCTCAATTCCTGCAAAGCAAAGCATCCCGTTGAGTTGGAAAATAAAAGTGCCGGAAGGAATTCAGGCTATTGTTTACAGGGTAAAGGCTAAAGCGGGAAGTTATGCGGATGGTGAAGAAAATGCCCTGCCCGTGCTCTCAAACAGAATGCTGGTAACAGAAAGTTTACCATTGCCGATACGATGGGGACAAACAAAAACATTTGCATTTGATAAACTGATCAACAACAACTCATCTTCATTGCAACATCAAAACCTCACACTTGAATTTACAAGCAACCCTGCATGGTATGCAATTCAAAGTTTGCCATATATGATGGAATACCCTTACGAGTGTGCAGAACAAGTATTCAATCGTTATTATTCAAATTCAATTGCCGGGCATGTTGCCAATTCATCACCAAAAATAAAATCAGTATTTGATAGTTGGAAAAATTCATCAGATGCGCTTGTAAGTAATCTTGAAAAAAACCAGGAATTAAAATCTCTGTTGTTGGAAGAAACTCCCTGGGTTCTTCAGGCAAAAGATGAAACAGAAAGAAAAAAGAGAATTGCTTTGCTGTTTGATTTGAATAAAATGAGTAATGAAAAAACAACCGCTTTAAACAAATTAATAAATATGCAAACCCC
>JBJXHH010000066.1:0-6170 GCA_046160675.1 Chitinophagales bacterium | reverse complement strand
GGGAAAGCATTTACTGATGGGCTTGCAAAAAGCCTTGCCCTTGATTTTTCTGGTACTGTAAAACGCAACGCCCCCACTGTTATAAATGCTGCTCTGCAGGGAAGTTATTTTTACGATGTAAGGGCAGAATTTCCTGAATCGCAGGTTGATCATGTTGTTTTTAATAAAGATGAGTTCAATACAAGTTATGCAGCCATAACTGAGACCCTGAAAAAAATGCCGGAATATGTTTCCATGTTTCAGCAGGCTTTCCCAGATCAACCTGCATCTGCCATTAACCAGTTTACTATTACAAAAGCTTTAGCTGATTATGTACGCAGCTTGATTGCCATGGATACCGAGTTCGACAAATACATGCGCTATGAAACAGCTACTATTTCAGAAAATGTCAAGAATGGATTTAACATGTTCATGGGCAAAGCACAATGCGGTACATGCCACTTCGCCCCCACATTCTATGGAACTGTACCGCCTGATTTTACTGAAAGCGAAACCGAAGTACTCGGGGTCCCTTTAAATTCAGATACTTTGAATCCAATGCCTGACACTGATGATGGTAGATTTGACATACAAAATGTGCCGGTTTACAAGAATGCTTTCAAAACACAAACAGTCAGGAACATACAACTCACAGCTCCTTATATGCACAACGGGGTTTATAGTACCCTGGAAGAAGTGATGGATTTTTATAATCGGGGAGGTGGTGCCGGTTTAGGTTTTGATCTTGATAATCAGACACTGCCGACGGATGAACTCAATCTCACAAAAACTGAAATTGCCGACATTATCGCCTTTATGCAATCTTTAACTGATACTACAGGCTTAACTTCAATTCCCGCTTCTCTCCCACTTTTTCCGGGCAATACTGAACTGAGCAACAGAAAGATTGGCGGTGAATACTGAGTTTACTTCCCCAGTTCAGCAAAAGGGGAAATTTTTTTATCAATAAAAATTGAGGAAGGCAAGGTTTCCCAAACATGTATTTCTGAGAGTTGTCCTTCGGTGCCTCTGTCGCTGCTCAGAAGAATATTTCCATAGAGTTTATAATTGCCCCAACTGTTTATTATCTCAGGGGTTTCATCATCGAAGTGTGCAAAATATTTCCATGCTTCTATCAGCCGTATTTCTTTGTTCATGTAAATAAGATATTTGTTTTCGGGCGTTACGCCAACGTTGTTGAATGTCATCTGTATCACTTCACAATCATTTCCTAAAATACTTTTTTCTTCGCCGATGTAGGTAAGCGTTACTCCTTTATCCCGCAACTTAAAAGGCATCATAAGCCAATACCCGTCATTCATCAGGATCTTTCTTGCCTTGTCAAAATATTTTTTTAGTGAGTCAGGTTGCGTCACTTCTTCGCCATTCATAAACAGGTAGCCTTCCTCTCTATGAAGAGAGGCAATGATGGTAATATCTTTTGTCAAATAATCCACCCGCACACGGTCATTTTCTTTATCCCAGATAATTTTCCTGTAGTCGAAATAATTCCAGCCAATGTAGTTCGTTGCATTAAAAGCATCCGCCCCACCCATCATCATTATGGTTTCATTCGCCAGTGCCTGCGCTTTTGAAACTACAGGCTGAGCATGAAGCTGATGGGAGATGAATAGGATTGAAAAGATGAAAAAGAATTTCATTGTGTTGTTTGTTTTACAAATGTACTTTCCTCTGCTGTAATTTTTCTTACACCATTATACAGGATAAAAACACTCACACACATAATGCTGTGCGCCAGGTCAAGATAGTTGAACCAGGGATGGGGTGAAAGCTTCCAAATATGCGCCACAGCTGCAACAGAAGAGAATGCGACACTGTACAAAATCCATTTTGAGGAAGCAGCTTTTGTTTTCTTGTAATTGTATAATTCAAAGGAACCTGTAACAACCAACAAGCCATAAAACGCATGAAACTCAACAAAGAAAAAATTCAGAGTGATACAAGTGATGGTTATCAACAGGATGAGTTCCACAATATTTGCATTTGCAAAAAACTTTCCAACTTTCGCTGGCATTACTTTTTTTGTATGCATGATTGCGGCTCTTTCACATAACATCACAGCCACCATACTCATGATCCATCCCGGCAATCTAAATCCAACTCCCAGTTTATAACACAATGCATGACCAAAGACGCCTCCGAACAAAGTTGCAAGACCCATCATGAAGATAAAATACAAGTATAATTCAGTGATGTGATTTTTCTCTACTTCCTTTCTTGCTCGGAAAAAAATATACCAGCAGCAAACGGTGATCAAAAAATCCGTGAGGGTAGTAACCGGTTCCTGAATCTTGAGGTTGAAAATCTCAATGCTGGTGTCATCAACACAAGTATTGGTATGATCGGGAATGAATGACATAGATTGAATTATTGAAGTATCAGTAAATCAAAAATGAAATCTGAAGTCGAAATTAGATGCTTAAGAAACCAATCCTGCTTTTTGCGGAAACTTTTTTTGAAAAAAACCGGCAAGTGTGAAGTAACATTTCTGAAAATAAAAACCCCGGAATGAATCCGGGGTCAACCAAAACAGGTTTCCAATGGCAAAAATTACAACCTGGAAACCAATATCTTTAAAGTAGCCATCTTATCAGAAGAACGAATCTGTAGCAAATATAGCCCGTTTGTATATTCCCTCAAATCAAATGGTAAAATATTTTTTCCACCTACTGTTATGTAATTGAATTCCAATAAGTTACGACCAGAAACATCTTGTAATGTTAATGTCAGGTCTTTGCCCGCCTCGGCGTTAAATTCTACTGCAATTTTGTCAGATGCAGGGTTAGGAAAGGCATCTAAACCACTCAAACCCAGGATATCAGAAATGGCATCAATAAAGGAGAGCGTAACAGTATAAACCCTTGGTTCATAGGTCACGGGTGAGTAACAGGAATATACAATTGGTGCCGAAAAATCCTGGGCAAGGGTCGGTTCAGGGTCTACATATTGCCCTGTAAAACTGATAGATGGAACCAGACTACTCACATCTGTCCCTGTTGGCGCCACAAGCGAAATAGTGCCAGCTGCTTCATTAACTGTTCCATTCACCCCAATACTTGAGAGGTTAAAGGCTGTAATGCTGTTCGGGTAAATGGTTGAAAAGCCTGCAATATCATTCAAATCTCTCGGTTCAAGCTTATAGTTGCCGAAACTGTACGCAAGCACTCCCTGTATAAATGCAAGTTCGTCGCCTTCATCCAGGCTATCCACCCCAAACTCGAAGAATACCTGATATGCAACATCATCCACCCTCAACCCGATATCAGGTGTATTGGTTGTATTCATTCGCCACTCACCGAAACCATAAACCGGGTCAGTAGCTGTTGGATCAGCGTTTTCCATCGTTTGAAACACATTCTCAAATTTTACCAGCATACCCTCATAAGGTTCTGAAGCAAGAAATACCTTCGTATCAATATCCACGGGAACCAGCCCTTCAGTAAATGCAGGCAGCGGATTTTTGTCTGATATTTTTGTGTAAACAAGATTTGTGAGTGATGTTTGCCCGAAGTTCTCGATCACTTTAGCACCAGTAATATGCAGTTCATCTCCCCTGTATAAATTTTCTGTATTATCTCCGGGAACTGATATTACAAAGATACCTGACCAGGCATCTTCAGAATCCTGCAATGTGAGTAGGTTCAGGTCGTAGAGTTGTTTTGATGCAGTTACAATAGCTGTAATATCAAGATCAGTTGTAATGCTGTCGTTTGTAAATAATGAATTCCCGTTTTCAAATGGAGTAAATTGAATCTGTGAGATGGATGTGATGCCGCCATCTAACACTATATAAGTTTCAGGCGCAGATGCAGGAGGAGTCTCTATCGAATTGCCTTCACTGTCAAAAGCTTCAATGTAAAAGTTTACATATTCTCCATCAGTTCCGGGTCCGGGAATATTTCCTGAGTAAATATCTCCTGTGTTTGACATAGCAACTGATGTAAAACTTGTGCTGCCAATTCCGTAAGAATAATACAAGTCAGCTGACGCAACAGTACCATCAAGGTCAATGATGTTTGCTGAAATTGTAACAGTTTCTGTTGATGTAGCAACTACAGGGTTACGAGTGATATCTGTTATAGTAGGTGGTGTAGCTAATGACGGGCCTACATCACTCAGTACAAGTGGCGCCAAAGTATATTCCGTGGATGTAATTGCCTCCACAAGAATGCCCTTCACATACGACAAGTAAGTACCTACTGTTGGCGCTGTATATTCATCAGGTGTCTCGCTTTCCCCCGCAGAACCACCACTCCAAAGGTTACATTCATCATCCGTGCTTGTATCGTTCCTGAAATGGCCGCTTATATCTCGTATTCTTATCTTATTGCCATCAATATCCTGCAGATACCATGTCCAGCGGAGTGAAGATGTGCTGTATGAAACATCAACAACAAACACATTCTGCAGCTCAACATAGACCCCTTCCCAAGGTTCACCTGTAGGGGTTTGAATCTCTTGTCCGCCAGCTCCGTCACTCATCATAAAGTCGCTCACATTTCTCACTTCCGCCGCAGGTGGTGTTCCGAAACCAACAATCTCTGAAGCTATATCAAGCAAGGTAAGTTGTGTGAATCCGTCAAACGTAGAAACATACCCTGTGCATTCAACAATATTTCCTACCTGGAAATTATCTATGAAGAATGTTGCATCGTTTAGTTCTTCTAAAGTGCCTGTGTATCCGCTGGCGGTTGGGTCTATCAAAACATGCAGACCTGTCCATGCACCGGTCGATGATTCATCAACCAGGAAAGTTCCTATCCTGGAACCAGAAGTTGACAACGCATAAGTACAAGGATCGAAAATGACCAAGCCCTGCACCCGCACAGTGTCGCCATCATAACTGGAAAGGTCATCATCAAGGCTAAGGGCAACATCATCTTTAAACTGAATATCATAGATGCTCACTAAAGGGAATTGCCCAAATGCTGTTGAAGATAAAATGCAAAGAAGAGTAAATACGAAAAATTGTTTCATCAAATTGGTTTTGCTTCAAAGGTAAAAAGAAGCCAGCCCGGATGGAAGCCACTAAGGTTAAAAAATGGTAAAGAGTGGATAACTTTTACAAGTTGTAAGCAAAACCCAGCTGAAATGCGGGTTTAAAGAAGCCATTCTGCAAGTCGTCAGTTGCGCTTAAAATTCTCAGGCTCAGTTTCATATCATTCACCTGCCTTTTATGCAGGCTGTATCCTGTTCCTAACCCCACCTGAGGCATAAACCGCCCACGGGTAGCGCTTAACACATCTTCCAACTCTGAACTTAGGGAAGTCTGGTTATTACCTACTTTAAGGGAAGCCCCAGGCGACAGGAACATTTCAAACATCCAGCAGTTATCATAAATTACCTGGTAATCAAGCTCAATATTTACAAAAAGGCTGAAATTGCTGAGTGTATCTATAAAAAACCCAAATTGCGGGCAAAAAAGCAAGTGTTTGTCAACGTATTTAGCTCCTGTTTCGCAAGTTACTTTCTCCGTGGTAGCGTAAATAAAGTCATACTCAGGCCCCATCACAATCCCAGGGTGTATGATGTTATAACCGAAGTAGTAGATCCTGAAAGGTTTGCCCCCCTTATATTCTTTTCCAAAACCGCCAGATTGTGCTGCCAGTTGGAAGCTCATAGCCAAAAAGAAAAGAATGAGTGTGCTGTTTTTCATATGTATAATTAACCGGCTAAAAAATTCCAATGCAAGGTGTTCAATTGCTTTTATCCTGACAATAGAAATAACAGCAGATTGTGACTTAAAAAAATACCTTGCACCAAATTGATGCAAGGTATTGAATGATAGTTGTTTGTTTAAAAAATGTTTACAATGACCCAAGGGTTGTGTTCTTGGGGTAGGTGATCTCAAACTGCAGGTCATACTTGTCAGCTTCTTTGGGTTTCAGTTTGTTCCTCCAGGTTACAAAGCCCGTAGTTTCATCTATTTCGCCATTGTCAGTTTCAGTAAGTTCCACCTTAATGTCATCATCCTGTGAAATGGGGAACTGATCTTTTATGATCACTTCTACCGGAATTGCTTTTCCATTTCTCACTTCAATTGTGTAAGCCAGGCTCTTGGTATTATTTACCCCGATGATCCTGTCAGTGGTTTTATCACTCACCTGCGTACGTTTCACTTCTATGCTTTTGTCCCTACCGAGTGAAAGAGACAATGTATCACTTAATGC
>JBJXHH010000065.1:0-6410 GCA_046160675.1 Chitinophagales bacterium | reverse complement strand
CATTTTAATGAGGGTTTTGGCTTATTATCTTACATTTTTATAATCGCCCCTGCCCTGCTATTTTTGCGGCACTTATAAAATGACGCTCAGCCAGGTATTTTTCTATGTTTTAAGTGCAGTTGCCATCGGCAGTGCACTCGGCATGGTGTTTAACAGAAATGCCATGTATAGTGTGCTCAACCTCATCGTTTGTTTCTTCACTGTTGCCGGTTTGTATGTAATGCTGAATGCCCATTTTCTTGCTATCGTACATATAATTGTTTATGCCGGCGCCATTATGGTGCTGTTCCTCTTTGTTGTAATGCTGCTGAACCTGAATGTTCCGGTGCAGGTAAGCAAAAGCAATTTAGTGCGGCTGGCAGCTGTAATTAGTGGAGGTATTTTGATGGTACTTTTAAGTGCAGCTCTTGCGAAAACCCAGCTTATTACTGTACCGGGAGAACCAGGGGAAAATATAGGGAGTGTACAGGTTTTAGGAAAAATGTTATTCAATGAATTCCTTGTTCCGTTTGAACTGAGCAGTATTTTGTTTATCAGCGCCATGGTGGGCGTAGTAATTATGACCAAAAAAGAATTACATCATGGAGAGGGAAGCTGAAATGCTAATGGAAGGCATGCAGGTAATCCCACTTGAACAGTACCTGGTACTGGGGATTATTCTTTTCTGTATCGGGGTAGTGGGAATTTTGATGCGCCGTAATATAATCGTCGTTTTTCTTTCGCTGGAACTCATGCTCAATAGTGTAAACCTAATGGCAGCGGCTTTTAGTGCATATCATAATGATCCGCAAGGGCAGGCATTTGTATTTTTTATTATGGTAGTTGCAGCGGCAGAAATTGCAGTGGGGCTTGCCATGCTGGTGATGATCTACCGAAATACAGGTAGTGTTGACATGAATAGTTTGAACAGGATGAAATGGTGAAAAACGGAATAGCTAAAATGAATATTAAAATTTAATTACAGAATAAAAAAGATTTGTCTCAGAATTCTATAAATATAATTTGCATTTTAATCCCCGCCCTACCTCTGCTAGGATTTTTAATTCATATCTTTTTTAAGAACAGGATTTCAGAAAAATTTGCAGGTATGCATGCGAGTGCCTGGATTGTTATTTCTTTTATACTCACTTGCGTACTTTGGAATGAACTAAACTCAGTTTCCACTCTGCATGTTGAGTTATTCAACTGGTTCACCGTTGGTGATCTTTCTGTTCCATTTGCTTTCCAGGTAGATCATCTCAGCATAATCATGATGCTCGTAATAACAGGAGTAGGCGGACTTATACATCTTTATTCTATCGGGTATATGCATGGCGATGAAGGTTTCAATCGTTTTTTCTCCTACCTGAACCTCTTCGTATTTTTTATGCTCATGTTGGTGATGGCTGATAACTATGTGTTGATGTTTGTTGGCTGGGAGGGAGTTGGCCTATGTTCTTATTTGTTAATCGGTTTTTGGTTTAAGAACCAGGTGTATAACAAAGCTGCTAATAAAGCTTTTATCATGAACCGCATGGGTGATCTTGCCATGCTTTTCGGGTTGTTTTTGTTGTTTAATTATTATGGGTCATTAACATACTCTGATGTATTTGCAAATGCAGAGAAATATGTACCTGATACAAATACAATCACTGCAATAACTCTTTTATTATTTATTGGCGCCTGCGGAAAAAGTGCACAAATACCTCTTTACACCTGGCTGCCTGATGCTATGGCCGGACCAACTCCGGTTTCCGCCTTGATTCATGCCGCTACTATGGTTACTGCTGGTATTTACATGATTGTTCGAAGTAATATTTTGTTTTCACTTGCGCCATATACTCAGGAGATTATCCTGATAGTAGGTATTACAACGGCAATTTTCGCAGGAACCATAGCCCTCAAACAAAACGATATTAAAAAAGTATTGGCATACTCAACAGTTAGCCAGTTGGGATTAATGTTCTTTGCTCTTGGAGTCGGCGCATATGAAGCAGGATTTTTCCATCTGGTTACTCATGCGTTCTTTAAAGCCTTATTGTTCCTGGGGGCTGGCAGCGTAATTCATGGGATGGGAGGCGAACAGGATATCCGAAAAATGGGTGGACTTGAACATCACATGAAAATTACCCATTGGGTTTTCGGCTTTGGTGTTCTTGCTATCATGGCTGTGCCTCCATTCAGCGGTTTCTTCTCTAAAGATACCATTCTTGTTTCGGCGTTTGAGAAACATCCAATGCTTTGGGTTATAGGCCTCATCTCCGGTTTGATTACTGCATTTTACATGATGCGTTTATATTTCCTTGTGTTCCGGGGCGAGGCTCGAATGAATAAACAAGTGAAAGAACATATACATGAATCACCCAGGGTAATTACAATACCATTGATCATTTTGTGTACGCTTGCCATAATTGGCGGACTTATAAATATTCCTCATTTGTTTGGTGGTGATAAAATGATGATGCATTATTTAGAAGGAGTTGTTCCAATACATGAACATGGGGAAGTTTCAGTGAGGGAAGAATGGATACTCATGATCATAGCAAGTGTCGCTATCATATCCACTATTGTGTTAGCCAGGGTTAAATATTTTATAAAGAAAGATGTTCCGGAAAATGATAGTGAGATGAAAGGTTTGGGTAAAGTGCTAAATGCAAAATATTACGTTGATGAGCTATACCAGGTAATCGTTGTAAACCCTTGGCATAAGCTTTCAACTTTTTTCAGTTCTATTTTTGAAAGATATGTAATAGATGGCGCTGTTAATGGCACTGCAAGACTAGTGCAGGACCTTTCAAATAACCTGCGCCTCATACAAACCGGCACAGTTGGTTTTTATGTATTCAGTGTGGTGATTGGTGTTTTGTGTATTGTGATATATAAATTTTTGATGTAAGAAAAGATGTTGAGTGTATTAACCATAGCTATTCCATTTGTGAGTGCAATACTTATTTTGCTTTCGCCAAGGAATAGTGTAAAACAATTAACTCTTCTATCGGCCCTTGCATCATTGTCTGTCTCGATTGCAACCTATTTTGTTTTTGATCCCACAGCCGGAGAACAATTCATTATCAATGTTCCATGGATAGACATGCTGGGTATCCATTTTCACCTAGGCATGGACGGTATTAGTTTTCTTATGACCTTTTTGTGTAATCTGCTCATGCCGCTTATTGTATTATCCGCATTTAAAGATGAATACAAAAATCCCTCTGTATTTTTTGCTCTCATGCTTCTGATGCAGGGTGCCATGAACGGTGTGTTTGTAAGCATGGACTTATTCCTGTATTATTTCTTCTGGGAGCTTGCACTCATCCCGGCATATTTTCTTGTGCTTTCCTGGGGCAGCGGCGAAACAAGAAAAATCACTCTGAAGTTTTTTATATATACGTTATTCGGAAGTTTAGTGATGCTAGCTGCTATAATCTGGATGGCGTATTACGGAAAAAATTCTTCCACTGATATTTCTTCCATTTACAACTTAGTGATGGATGAACGTACACAGTCTCTCCTGTTCATTGCATTTATGCTTGCATATGCTATTAAGATCCCTATTTTCCCATTTCATTCCTGGCAACCGGACACTTATACAGTAGCTCCGGTACCGGTTACTATGTTGCTTTCGGGAATCATGCTCAAAATGGGATTGTATTCCATCATACGTTGGATACTTCCTATCATGCCTTTGGCTGTGGATGCTTTAGGAATTTATGTGATGATACTTGCAAGTATAGGAGTAATCTATGCATCAAGTATTGCATGGGTTCAAAAAGATCTGAAAAGATTATTTGCGTATGCAAGTATGGCACATGTCGGGGTAATTACTGCTGGTTTGCTAACAGTTTCAGTTGCCGGCTTGCAGGGTGGTTTGTTACAAATGTTTGCACATGGAATTTATGGAGTTGGGTTATTTTATGTTGGACAAATCATTTTCCGTTTTCACAATCATCATCAAATTGAAAAACTCGGAGGAATAAGATTACATGCTCCTTTATTTGCAGGTTTGTTTTTGGTAATTGTTCTTGCTTCTGTTTCTCTTCCTTTAACAAATGCATTTCCGGGAGAATTCTTGCTCCTGAGTTCCTTATATACTGTAAATCCATGGATATGCCTCCTTGCCGGTTCTGGCGTTATTCTGGGGGCTGTTTATATGTTTACTTCATACCAGAAAGTAATGCTTGGAGATGTGCAGAGCGCAACAAAAAAATTCCCTGAGATGACTTTTACGGATAAGATGGTTCTGGTGCCAATAGTTATCCTGATTTTTCTTTTCGGGCTTTTTCCTAATATCATAAATGATATAACATCTCCTGCTGTTGAAGCAATCATTAATCAAACAAAAACTGCAATCACAGGCACTCCAAAATGAATGCAATCATCATCATAGCATTGGCTGGTATAGCAACCTTGTTCATCGGGGTGTTTAAGTTGCGTAACATTCTTTTATCATTCATAATTCTTGCATGTCTTGCCGCTTTATCAGTTATCATTTTCTGTTATAACGGAAATTACACAAAATGGTTAAATGGAATGCTTCAGTTTGATGTGATAGCTACAACATTTTCTGTTTTGCTCATAACACTTTCTATAATCATTTTCCTTTTCAGTAAATTTTATTATTCAAATGAAACAGATCACCTTGCTGACATTTATGGGTTGATGCTTTTCTCACTTGCTGGTGCTGTCATCATGGTTTCCTATAACAATCTTGTCATGTTGTTCATGGGAATTGAAATACTTTCTATACCGCTGTATGTTCTGGCTGCAAGCAATAGAAGAAATTTATTGAGTAACGAAGCAGGCCTAAAGTACTTTGTTATGGGTGCATTTGCGAGTTCCTTTTTGTTGCTTGGCATTACACTTGTCTACGGAATCACAGGAACCTTTTCCATTGAAGGTATAACACAGTATATCTTACATGGTGACACAGATAATTTTTTATTTGTAATTGGCAGCCTACTCATTCTTTCGGCGTTTCTATTTAAAGTTTCAGCAGCACCCTTTCATAGCTGGGCGCCAGATGTATACCAAGGGTCACCAACTCTTATAACTGCATTCATGAGTACAGTTGTAAAAACCGCAGCATTCGGCACTTTTATAAAATTCATCACCATCTTCATGCAGAGCAATGTATTACTCTTTCAGAATGTCTTGAGTGTTGTGGCTATTCTCACCATGTTCATCGGTAACATTATTGCATTGTATCAAAGTAATTTGAAACGGTTACTTGCTTATTCAGGTATCTCAAATGCGGGATACGTAATGGTGGCTATGGCCACTCATCAACCGGATAGCTACCAATATGTTTTCTATTACCTTGCCGTGTATAGTCTTGCTTCTATAGCAGCCTTTGTTATTTATTTTATCATAAAGAAGCAAACCGACGATGATACTATTGACGGGTTAAAAGGATTAGCTTCAAGGAATAAGATTCTTGCATTTTGTTTGAGTGCCTGTATGTTATCATTAGCAGGAATTCCACCGCTTGCGGGCTTCTTAGGTAAGTATGGAATATTTATCAATGCCATTGAGGATGGGAGGTCTGGACTGGTGGTGATTGCAGTTATTAATTCATTAATTGGTGTGTATTATTACTTCAAAGTGATGAATGCCTGTTATCAGGGCGCAGAAACAGAAAAGAAAATTATTTCTACAAGGAGCATAAATGTTTTACTTATTGCTGTAACACTTCTTCTGTTTATACTTGGAGTATATCCATCGTTTATTTTGCAATACCTGTAATTATAGCTTCACAAATTTTTGTACGGCAATTCTTTGATCTGCTTCATTGAGTACGTTTATGATATACATACCCCCCGGAATTTCCCTCACAAGAATCGTTGTGTTATTACTTTGGAGCTTTCCATGTAAAACTTCCCGTCCCTGCAGGTCGGTAATTGTGTAACGTAGTTTATCTGCTACTGTATTTTGAAGTTGAAGAAACAAATTTTCTTGAGCAGGGTTCGGGTACATGTTAACAGCAACTATTGGCTCCTGTATTCCATCCCCGATATCAATAAAGCCATTTCCAGCTACAATGCCTGTGTTAGCAGTTTGTTCGCAGGCATAACCGAATACCCGGATGGTATCTATTTCAGCATCTCCCGAATCCGCTAAAATTTTTACACTCATCCGCACCCAACAGTAATTAAAATTAGCCCCGTTTAAAAAACGAATTCCGAAATATTTTGCCTCGGTATTATTCCAGTTTCCGTTAAATATCGCATACTCAATATCAGTATCGCATTTATCATTATAAAAATCTGTTCTTACAAAACTGCGCAGAATGTAATTATCCCAATTCGCCCCCGCATCAATCAACGCACCTTCATTAAAAATTTTCGGGTTTACATTTCCTCCGCTTGTAGAAGTAACTGCAACTGAACCCTGTGTAGTATAATTTACAAGATAGAAACTCATGTATCCTGATG